>JAHLFG010000092.1 GCA_018883895.1 Candidatus Anaerobiospirillum merdipullorum | reverse complement strand
ACTGAAGTTTTGGTAGAAGCTGCCTTAAAGCTGCCTTTTGACAGTGTGTTGGATTTAGGCACGGGCAGTGGAGCGATTATTTTGGCGCTTAAAGCTGAGCGTCCGCAAGCTACGGCCGTAGCCGTTGATTTTTCGCCTGCGGCCTTGGCGGTGGCGCAGGAAAATGCGCAACGTCATCATTTAGCGGTTAAGTTTATGCTCAGCTCCTGGTATGAAGCAGTGGGAGAGCAGCGCTTTGATCTAATTGTCTCCAATCCGCCCTATATTGCCCCGCACGATGAGCATCTAACGCAAAACGGACTTAATTTTGAGCCGCAGACGGCCTTGGTGGCCGATGATGAGGGCTATGCCGACTTAACAAAGATAATTGCATCAGCGCCGGCGCATTTAAACCCGGGCGGGCATTTAATTGTCGAGCATGGCAATACACAGCATGAAAAGACCGCGCAACTAATGCAATCTGCGGGCTTTACTGCTATTGTAGGGATTAAAGATTACGCCGGTTGGGTGCGTTGCACTCAAGGTAAGTTGCCCTAAGCTGGCGCCGCTGACCTAAGCAAGAGGTGGCGCACAGTGATGTTAAGGAGATGACAGTATGCAGTGCGTTGCCGTAAATGAGATCAAAATTGCCAATGACCTCCCGCTGACCGTCATTGGCGGCCTCAATGTCCTCGAAGATTTATCCCTAGCCCGTCAGACCTGTGAGACCTTTTTGGAAGTATGCTCGCGCCTGAAGATGCCCTATATCTTTAAGGCAAGTTTTGATAAGGCCAATCGCTCCTCACTTTACTCCTACCGTGGCCCGGGCCTGGAGAAGGGCATGGAGATCTTTGATGCCTTAAAGCAGGAATATCACGTCAATATCATTACCGATGTGCATGAGCCCTATCAATGTGATTTGGTCGCGCCGCATGTGGATGTGTTACAGCTCCCGGCCTTCCTGGCCCGCCAGACTGACTTAGTCCATGCGATGGGCCTTACCGGCAAACCTATCAATGTCAAAAAACCGCAGTTTATGGCTCCGGCACAGGTGGCCAATATCTTGGAGAAATTCCGTGAGGCCGGCGATGATCAGGTAATGCTGTGCGAGCGTGGCGCACAATTTGGTTATGACAATTTAGTGGTCGATATGTTGGGCTTTGGGGTGATGAAGAAGGTGAGCAATCAAGCCCCCATTATCTTTGATGTCACCCATTCCCTGCAATGTCGTGCTCCGGATGCCAAGGCCTCCGGCGGGCGGCGCGCGCAGTCCTTGGACTTGGCCAAGGCCGGAGTGGCGGTAAAGATTGCCGGTATCTTCCTGGAGACCCATCCGCACCCGGATGAGGCGCTATGCGATGGCCCGAGTGCCTTACCTTTACATCTCTTAGGGGACTTCTTAAAGCAAATTAAGGAGCTTGACGACTTAATTAAGGCACAGCCTGATTTGCAAATTGAGTAAGCAACGCGTTTAAAACCCTTTCCGCTCAGTTAAGGCTGAGCGGAAAATGCGCAGGCGGTGCATAAATAAAAAACTAAGTCCGCGCTCCTAAGGCTACTTACTCTCGGCTTATTTACCTAAAAATTGCCGCATTTGCTCCAAGCTCATGATGCCGGTGGCAGAATTAGTAATTTCCCCGTTTTCCAGCACCACAAAGTAGGGCACGCCAAAGATCTTAAAGTGCTCGAGCATCGCTTTGACCTTTGGATCATTAGTGTCGGTAATATCAAATTGCAAGCGGACATAATCATTAGTCCACGCGGCAAAGTCTTGGGTGTTAAAGACGCTTTTTTCCATAACCTGGCAATTGGTGCACCAGGCGGCGGTAAAGTCTAAAAAGATCTTTTTATCTGCGTAAGTATTATTAAGCTCCTCAAGGCTGTTTAGTTTGGTAAAGACCTTACTTTGCTCAATATGCGGCACATTGGGCGAGGGACTGCCGTTTATGGTGTAAACGGCCTCAGAGATAAAGTAGGCCCCGGCAAAGAGTAAGACTGCCGGGAAAAATTGCACATTCTTTTCGCTATCGAGAATGCGCTCATAGCCAATATAGATGATGGCAGCAAAGATAAGCGAGCTTAAGGCATACAGATAGATATCCACGGGCATTAAGTTACGGCACAAATAGAGTGCTGCGATAACCAAGAGCGATGCCAAAGCCTTTTTAATCATTTGACTAAAGCGTCCGGCCTTTTTGAGCACGCGACTGCCAAAGACGCCGATGAAAAATAAAGGCAGGCTCATGCCCACTCCAATGGCAAAGAAGGCCAATGCCCCTTTAACTAAATCGCCACTTTTTAAAACATACAACAATGCTCCGGCCAAAGGTGCGGAGGTGCAAGGGGAGGCAATTAAAGCCGAGACGATGCCCAAGATAAAGGCTGAAGCTAGCGAGCCCTTGGTGTAATGGGAGGCGGTGTTTTGCAATTTGGCACTTAAGGCCTGTGGCAATTGCAACTTAATAATATCGACGGTGCCCAAGGCACACACCACCAGTAATAGCGAGAGGGCAAGTAAAAAGATTGGATGTTGCAAAATACCCTGCAATGAGGCCCCGGCAGCGGCAAAAAGGAGGCCTAGCAGTGTATAAGTGCAACATAAACCTAAGCTGTAGCTTAAGTTTTGCACGATGACTTGCCCCTTACTTTTATTGCTCCCACCGGCGGCCATGGCCGAGACAATGGGTAACATCGGTAGCACACAGGGGGTTAAATCAAGTAACACGCCAAAACCGATGCAAAAGAGCAGCCCAAGGAGAAAACTGTCGCTTAACAGACTTGAGATCTTTCCGTCAGTCGTTTGGGGCGTAGCGTTTGCAGTAGCAAAAGCCGTGTCACTTGCGTAAGATAGCGGCGTATCGTTAAGGGCTGCCTGTGCCGCAGCGACATCTAAGGATAAAGTTTGCGTTACCGGCGGGTAGCAAATGCCATCGGCACTGCATCCTTGATAGCTTAAGGAAATGGATGCGCCCTCCTCGATGCGCTCTAACTTAAAGCGCAAATTTAACTTATCAAAGTAGACCTCATGGCTACCTTGCAGATCTTGATAGCTGGTGCTGGGCGGCAGAGGGTCGAGGCTGAATAGGGCATGCTCTGCGCTAAATTTGATGCTGTCTTGATAGATATAAGCCCCCGGAGCCATGGTAAAGCTGGCGGTTACTGCAGCGCCGCTTTGCTCTAAGGTAAGCGCAAAGGGCTGGGCCGCGTTTGCGGGGGTGGCCACAGAGGCAGATAAATTTAAGAGATCATCATTCAGGGCAATGCCGTCAGCCTGGGCCTTCTGGGTGGGAATGAGTAGGGTAAGCAGGAGCGCAACTAAGCCTAAGGTGGCGCGCCTTAAATTACGGGTCAAGCTAAAGTAAGTAAGCATCATCGTCTGTTCTAATTTGGTCAAAACTTAAGCTCCATTATGCCTGGATACGGCGCATTTAAAAAGTATGCCGTGAGGGGAAAGGGCGCTTTAAACGGCAATTGCAGTTTAGAGCGAGCGCGGGCATAATGAGGGGTCAATGCACAAGGAGAGCATCGCTCAATGTCCCGTTTTATTCTTTTTTTCTTGCTACTGTTTGTAGCTGAACTTATCGTCTTAATTGAAATTGGTTCGGCCATTGGTGCTATCGAGTGCATCGCCTTAATGTTTGTGGCGATGGTCATTGGCGCTATCTTGGTAAAGTTAAGAGCCAAGCAACTTATTTTGCAGATGCAACAGCATCAAGAGCTCAATATGCAGATGCTGTGGTTACCGTTGTCAGGCTTTCTTTTTATCTTCCCGGGCTTTATTACCGATGTCTTGGCGCTACTTGTCCTTTTGCCGCCGGTGGAAAACTTCTTGGTCAAGAAATTTGCCGGGCACATGCATGTCAATGCCCATGGCTTTAGCTATACCCGGGAGGAGTATCACCGCGGGCAAACCATTGACGGCGATTTCACCACCGAAAGTGAAATTAAGTTCAAGCTTATGGAAGATAAGCACGATGACGATAAGTCATCGACGCCCAAGGCCTAAGCTGTATTAGTGGGGGTATCGATGAGTAATGCCAAGCCCTATGCCATGCTGGTGTTGGTGACCGTGATTTGGGGCCTGACGCCGGCTTGCGGTAAGATTTTATCTACTTCACTTTCCCCCTTATTAATAACCGGGCTGCGCTTTGCCTGTATTGCCGCGGTGTTGACGCTATGGCTTATCTTAAGCGGGCAAAAAGAGGCGTTAAAACTCCCGCGCCGCACGATCTTGCTCTTGGCCCTGATGGGCTTTGTCGGCATTACGGTGCACAATGGTTTACTTTTCACTGGCCTGCGTTATACCACTGCCACCAACGCCGTGTTAATTGAAAGCGTGGGTCCCACCGCTACTACCATCTTGGCCTTTATCTTTATTGGTGAGCGCTTAACCAAATTTGGCTGGCTGGGGATTATGGTCTCCTGCTTCGGTGCCCTGTGCATTGTTACCAAGGGCTCGCTTGAGGTGCTATTAAACTTAAGCTTTAACTTAGGGGACATCCTCATTGTCATTTGTGAGGTGGCCTGGTCGGCCTACATTATCCTTGGCTGGCAGACGCACGGTAAGGTCAAAGCAGCTCCCTTAAATGCCATCAGCGGGGCCTTTGGCGCAGCTTTTTGCTTTATCATTGGCGCGGTAAGCGGGGGCCTTGAGGTCTATGCCTGGAGTAGTACCGCGCTTTATGGCTTTTTATATCTGACCCTATGCTCGGGGCTTATTGCCTTTATGGGCTGGAATTGGGCGGTGTTAAAAGTGGGCGCCAGTAAGGCCGGCGCCTTTGTCTATATTGTGCCGCTTACCGGGGCGGTGGTGGGCGTACTCTTTTTAGGCGAGAGTTTGCACCTAGCGCAGGTGGTGGGTGCGGCCCTTATCATGGGCGGCGTGGCGGTGACGGTGCGCTCGAAGGTGACGTTAAAGCGCTCTCCTTCTGAGGAGCAAGATCTGTTAAAGAAATTTCCTGAACTTAAAGCTGAGATGCAAGCTCATAAGCAGGATAAGGCTTAAGCGCAATTGCAATCTCAAGGCACAGCTGCGGGCTAATTGTAGGCTTCATATAGCCATTTCTTCTGCGCCAAGAAGGCAAGGTGACAAATTTTTAAAAAATTCCCTTGAAAGGCGCAAAAGCATCCCCATGTATTGTTGTGTTGAAAAAAGTCAGTTTCGTTTAGGCGAAACGGGGTTGGAGTCAGACCCTTAAGCCTGACTGTTGAGAGTTTTTAGCTTCATCACTTTGGAGTGAAACATGAAATTAGTTCCTTTATATGACCGCGTGATTGTTAAGCCCTTTGAGGTAGAGACCAAGTCCGAGGGTGGCATTGTGTTAACCGGTAGCGCCGCTCAGAAGTCTACTCGCGGCAAGGTTATCGCGGTTGGTAATGGCAGAGTGCTGGACAATGGCAACACTGCTCCGATGTGCGTTAAGGTTGGTGATACCGTCGTTTACAACGAAGGCTATGGCACCAAGAAAGAGCGCATCGATGGTGAAGATGTGCTGATTCTCTCTGAGAGCGACATTTTAGCGGTAGTCGCTGAGTAAGTTGTAATCATTTAAGACTGCAAACAAAAAACAGAATTTAAGCTATAGGAAGAAAAAGTAAATGGCTGCTAAAGAAGTATTTTTCGGTAATGAAGCCCGTGCCCAGATGCTTGAGGGCGTAAATATCCTCGCCAATGCCGTTAAGGTAACCTTAGGCCCGAAAGGCCGCAACGTCGTGCTCGATAAGAGCTATGGCGCTCCGCTCATCACCAAGGACGGTGTGACCGTGGCCAAGGAGATCGAGCTTGAGGGCAAGTTCCAGAACATGGGCGCCCAGATGGTGAAGGAAGTGGCTTCTAAGGCCAATGATGCTGCCGGTGATGGCACCACCACTGCTACCGTCTTAGCTCAGGCCATTGTGACCGAGGGCCTCAAGTCGGTGGCTGCCGGCATGAACCCGATGGACTTAAAGCGCGGTATTGATAAGGCTGTGGCCGCTGCCGTGGAAGAGCTCAAGCAGATTTCTACTGAGTGCTCTGATAAGAAGGCCATTGCTCAGGTCGGTACCATTTCTGCCAACTCTGATGCCACTGTCGGTAACCTCATTGCCGATGCCATGGAGAAGGTTGGTCGTGACGGTGTGATCACTGTTGAAGACGGCCAGGGCCTGGAAGATCAGCTCGACTTAGTCGAAGGCATGCAGTTTGATCGCGGCTATCTCTCTCCGTACTTCATCAACAAGGCTGACACTGCCACTGTTGAGCTGGAGAATCCGTACATCCTGCTGTGCGACAAGAAGATTTCCAACATTCGTGACATTCTGTCCATCCTCGAGGGCGTAGCTAAGGCCGGTAAGTCTCTGCTCATCGTAGCTGAGGACGTTGAGAGCGAAGCTTTAGCCACCTTAGTGGTGAACAATATGCGTGGCATCGTTAAGGTTGCTGCTGTGAAGTCTCCGGGCTTTGGTGACCGTCGTAAGGCCATGTTACAGGATATCGCTATTTTAACTGGCGGTTGCGTGATCTCCTCTGAAGTGGGCTTAGAGCTCGATAAGGCCACCTTAGATGACTTAGGCGTGGCCAAGCGCGTGGTCATCACCAAGGATGACACCACCATCATCGATGGCGCTGGTGATGCCAAGGCCATTGAGGAGCGCGTGGCTCAGATCAGAAAGCAGATTGAGGAGTCCACCTCTGACTACGATCGCGAGAAGTTACAGGAGCGTGTAGCTAAGCTCGCCGGCGGTGTGGCCGTGATTAAGGTCGGTGCCGCTACCGAAGTTGAGATGAAGGAGAAGAAGGCTCGCGTTGAGGACGCTATGCACGCTACTCGCGCTGCCGTTGAGGAAGGTGTGGTTGCCGGTGGTGGCGTGGCCTTAGTGCGCGTTGCCTCCAAGATCGCTGGCCTCAAGGGCGACAACGAAGATCAGAACGTCGGTATCAAGGTTGCGTTGCGCGCCATGGAAGCCCCGTTACGTCAGATCGTTGCCAACGCCGGTCAAGAGCCGTCCGTGATTGCCAACCGCGTCCGCGAGGGTGAGGGCAACTTCGGTTACAATGCTGCCACCGAGCAGTTTGGCGACATGATCGAGATGGGTATTCTTGACCCGGCTAAGGTCACCCGTAGCGCTCTGCAGTACGCCGCTTCTATCGCCGGCTTAATGATCACCACCGAGTGCATGATTGCCGACGCTCCGAAGAAGGACGA
>JAHLFG010000091.1 GCA_018883895.1 Candidatus Anaerobiospirillum merdipullorum | reverse complement strand
CGGGCTACCATGAGTCGTGTGCTCTTCCTAACATGATCCGCTACGCTAGAAAGCCGCACGGCGATGGGTCACGTAAACCACAAGGCCTTTCGATTAATGACTAGTAGAAAATAAAGGTAAAACGCAGGTTATTAGGCATCTAAGTTAAGGTAGGGAAAGTCGGGAAAATTAAGATTTGCGGCTTGCGGTGAATGCTGGCGGAGAGAGGGGGATTTGAACCCCCGAGACTCGCAATGAGTCTGCCGCATTTCGAGTGCGGTGCATTCAGCCGCTCTGCCATCTCTCCGTGCGCGGCTCATTATACGGAAAATATCTCAAGATGCAAGTAAAATTTGCCCTCAGGCGGCTAAATTAAGCGCGATAGCAGGCAACTTGCCGCGGCAAATTTATGCAAGCGTCTGCAGTTTTATTCCCGCCTTGGGGCATACCTGATGGCAACTACTAGGCAGGTAAAAAGCTTGCCGATCCTCCCGACAAATTTTGCCAAAAAAGCTTGCATCCTATGCATTTTGCGTTATAC
Source organism: Candidatus Anaerobiospirillum merdipullorum (assembly GCA_018883895.1). Classification (GTDB taxonomy): domain Bacteria; phylum Pseudomonadota; class Gammaproteobacteria; order Enterobacterales; family Succinivibrionaceae; genus Avisuccinivibrio; species Avisuccinivibrio merdipullorum. Next base: position 17,389 of record JAHLFG010000091.1, on the reverse strand, counting down.
TAACCACAACAGTTGAACAACTGAGCAACTATGAGATTTTAATCCGCGGTATGGCCCGCAGTGCAAGGAGAAGCCAAAATGAAGAAGAGTTACAAGATTGAAGTTGATTGCGCTAACTGTGCCAATTTAATGGAGCAGGAGGCCAAGAAGGTTGAGGGCGTTAAGGATTGCGTGGTCAATTTTATGACCTTAAAGATGAACGTCGAATTTGCCGACGGCGCTGATCCTAAGGCTGTGATGACTGAAGTGCGCGCTGCTTGCAAGAAGGTCGAGCCGGACTGCGAAGTCTTTTTAAAGTAAGTCTTAATGACATGATAAGAAGATAGGGTCGTAACTTAAGTTGCGACCTATTTTTTAAGTGGCAGCATTATCTTTTAGGTAAGTTTTATGACACGCAAGCAAAAAATAATGTTAATGCGCATCTTAGTGGCCGCTGCCTTAATGGTGGCTTTGCACTTTGTGGCGCTACCTCCGGTGGTTAACTTCTTAGCCTACATGGTAGCCTATTTAATCGTCGGCTATGACATTTTACTTAAGGCCGCCTATGGCATTAAGAATGGCCGAGTTTTAGATGAAAACTTCCTCATGGGCATTGCCACCGTCGGTGCCATTGCCTTAGGACTATATCGCACGGGAGAGTATACCGAGGCGGTGGCGGTAATGCTGTTCTACCAAGTCGGTGAATGGTTCCAAAGCTATGCTGTGGGGCGTAGCCGGCGCAATATTTCCGCTTTAATGGACATTCGCCCGGATTATGCCAATATTGAACAAGACGGCAAGATTGTTAAGATTGATCCGGATGAAGTGCCGGTAGACTCCATTATTGTGGTCAATCCCGGGGAAAAGGTGCCGATTGACGGTATCGTGGTGGAAGGCAATAGTAGCTTAGATACTGCCGCCTTAACCGGTGAAAGTGTGCCGCGCTCCATTAGTTGTGGGGATGAAATTATCTCCGGCGCCATCAATTTAACTACAGTGCTTAAGGTGCGCACCACCAAGGAATTTGGTGAATCCACGGTCGCCAAGATTTTAGACTTGGTGGAAAATGCCAGCTCGCGCAAATCAAAGTCCGAGGCCTTTATTTCCAAGTTTGCCCGGTTTTATACGCCCATTGTTTGCGGTTTAGCCCTGGCCTTGGCCATTATCCCGCCGGTAGTGGCCCGCATCTTTGATCTTGCCGCCTTACCGCATGAGTTTTCAGAGTGGATTTACCGCGCCTTAGTGTTCTTAGTCATCAGCTGCCCGTGCGCCTTGGTGATTAGTATTCCGCTGTCCTTCTTTGCCGGTATCGGTGGCGCCAGCCGCGCCGGTGTGCTGGTTAAGGGCTCGGTCTTTATGGAAAGCTTAGCCAAGACTTCGATGGTGATGTTTGATAAGACCGGTACTTTAACTAAGGGCGTCTTTGTGGTCAATGCCGTCCATCACAGCAAGCTTGCGGATGCTGATTTGATTCGCTATGCGGCAATGGCCGAGTGTGCCTCATCCCACCCGATTGCCAAGAGCTTACTGCAAGCCTATGGCAAGGAAATTAACCATAACTTAGTGTCCGATATCACCGAGTTGTCAGGTCATGGGGTGCAGGCGACGGTCGAGGGGCATACCGTGGCGGTGGGCAATGATAAGCTCATGCAAGAGCTTAAGGTTGACTATAAGCCCTGCCATCAGGTCGGTACCATTGTCCATGTGGTAGTGGACGGGCAGTATCAAGGCCATATCTTAATTTCCGATCAGATTAAGGACAGTGCGCCGCAAGCCATTGCCGATTTAAAGGCCGCCGGTATTGTTAAAACCGTCATGCTGACTGGTGATGATGAACGGGTGGCTGCCGATGTGGCCAAACGCTTGGGCGTGGATGAGTACTATGCAAAATTACTGCCAGCTGACAAGGTGGCCAAGGTTGAAGAGTTCCTGGAGAAAAAGCCTACAGGTAGCGTACTTGCCTTCGTGGGCGATGGTATTAATGATGCGCCGGTCTTAACGCGTGCTGATATCGGTATTGCGATGGGCGCCATGGGCTCAGATGCTGCCATTGAGGCTGCGGACGTGGTCTTGATGGATGACAACCCCGATAAAGTCTCCAAGGCAGTGCGCATTGCCAAAAAGTGCATGGGCATTGTTTATCAGAATATCGTCTTTGCCATTGGTATTAAGGTCTTATGCCTCATCTTAGGTGCCTTTGGTATTGCAAATATGTGGCTGGCCATCTTTGCCGATGTCGGCGTGATGGTACTGGCGGTGTTAAACGCTATGCGCGCCCTCTTGGTCAGCAAGCTTTAAAAATGGAGGGAAAAAGATGCAATTTACCCAAATTCGCTCGGCCACGGCCATAGTAAATTATGCCGGCATACGCTTCTTAATTGATCCGATGCTGGGATCAAAGGGCTCTATCCCGGCCTTGCCGGCTGAAATTTGCCCCAATCCGCCGCAGGCGATGCCGCTACATGATTTACCCCTGCCGGTAGATGAAATAGTGGCTCAGGTCGATGCCATCTTGGCTACCCATCTGCACTTTGACCATTTTGATGAGGCGGCGGTGAAATTATTGCCCCATGATCTCCCGGTTATCTGCCAGGATGCTAAGGATGCGCTGCAGCTTAAAGCCTGGGGCTTTAGTGAAATATTGGTGTTGACCCATACGGGGATTGACTTTAAGGGCATTAAGCTTACCAAGGTCGGTGCTATGCATGGTGAGCCATGCAAGATTGAGGCGGTGTATGAAAGCATTCACATGCGTGGGCAGGCCTGCGGCGTCATCTTTACCGCCCCGAATGAGCCTACATTCTATTTGGCCGGTGATACCATTTACTGCGCCTATGTGGAGGCAGCGCTTGACATGTTTAAGCCGCAGGTAATGGCGGTCAATGCCTGTGGCGCAAGCGTACGCAATCACGGACATATCATCTTTGATGTGGCCGATATGCGCAAATTGCATGCTTATGCTCCCACGGTACAGGTCATTGCCACCCATATGGATAATGTGGGCCATGCCACGGTGTGGCGGCCTGATCTTAAAGCGCTAAAGCAAGAGCTTAACTGGCAGAATTTGGCCATCCCCGCTGATGGTGAAACCTTAGTTTATTAAGCTTTCCACCTTATACTCCTTAAAGCCCGTGTCCTGCCGCGGGCTATTTTTTCCTTGCCTTTAAATTAAGTGCTATTACATACACTTTACCTAAAAGTGTTTAGACATTTAAGGGTATCTTCGTACAATAGGCGCAAAACTCAACCTCTGTGATGTGCACAGCCATTGTTCGTCTAAGTCATTATGCAAATTGAGGAAAAAGTAAATTCTGCGGCCTCTGCCAGCAAGGCTGCCGCTTACCAAAACAAAGCAACTCGAGCCCTGTGGATTGTCATTTTAGGGATGCTTGCCGCCTTTGGTCCGGTGTGTACCGATATCTATCTGCCGGCACTGCCTGATCTTAGTACCTCCTTTAAGGCCGCACCTACCGTCATTCAGCTTTCTTTAACTGCCTGCTTTTTAGGCCTAGCCTTAGGACAGGTAGTGATAGGCCCCTTGTCAGACTCCTTGGGACGGCGTTTACCGCTGGCGATTTCTTTAATTATTTTCAGCATTACCTCGCTGTGTTGCGCTTTTGCTCCTAATATTGAAAGCTTAATTGTATTGCGCTTCTTCCAAGGCTTTGCCGGCGCTGGCGGCGTCGTACTGTGCCGCTCGATGGCCTGCGATATGTTTATGGGCAATGAATTGACCAAGTTCATGGCGCTGTTGATGACGGTAAACTCGTTAGCCCCGATTCTAGGTCCGCTCTTGGGCTCGGCTATTGTCTCAGCCTTCTCGTGGCATTGGCTCTTTATCTTTTTAGCCATCTGGGGCGTGGCTTTACTGCTAAGCTCCATGACTATGCTCCAAGAAACCCTCCCGCAAGCTAAACGTCAGCATCGGCTGTCCGGGGCGATTAAGGATATGTTCTTGCAATTGGGGGAAAAGCGCTTTTTAACCTTAGCCTTGGCGCTGTCCTTTGTCATGGGCGGCTTTTTTGCCTATCTCGCGGCCTCGCCCTTTGTCTTGCAGGTCATTTACGGTTTTTCGGCCTTGGAGTATGCACTAATCTTTGGGACCAATTCCATTTGCATCACCTTAGCTTCACTGCTAGCCGGCCGTTTAGAGCGCCGCTTGGGCGGAGCTTTCTTGGTTAAAGCATCGTTTATGGTCATGATCATAAGTGGCGCTGGAATGTTAGTCACCGCACTGTGGCAGCCAGCAAGCGCCATCCCGGCGATGCTGTGCATGCTGTGCTTTGTCTCGATGGTAGGCTCCTCGCAAACTCCCGGCTTTGGTATTGTGATGGCCGCGCGCACTAAGGGGGCCGGGGCGGCCTCGGGGATCTTTGGTATTTTGGGCTTTGTCTTTGGCTCGATCACATCCCCGTTGGTAGGCCTGATGGGCGATACTTCGATGCTGCCCTTGGCTTTATGTATGCTCATTTCCGCTGTCGTATCGCTCGTGCTCTTTATCTTGGGCATGCGTATGCCCAAGGCTCAGGCCTAGGCTACGGTCAATTAGCCTTTGCTCAGCTCTAAGCCTGACGGAGTGCACCTATTTTCACGTCAGGCTAATTTTAAGTATACTGCACATAAAGTTTTTCCCCCTGGGACGTATATGAGTTCTTTTCTATGTTAAGCATTGTTTCCCTTAAGGCACCCATGAGTGCCTGGGCACTGGCCTTAGGTCTTACGATTACGCTCATTGCTCCGACGCAGGCTCAAGAGAGCTTTAGCGCCACGCAAAAGGCTGAAATTGAGCAAATTGTGCATGATTATCTCGTCGCTCACCCCGAGGTGATGTTTGAAGTGGCGGCCGAAATGGAGAAGCTACAGCAACAGGCGGCCAATGAGACTTTAAATGAAATTGTGCATACCTTGCGCACCAATCCGGCCACCCCGATGAAGGGCAGTGCTGATGCCAAGCACTATCTCATTGAATTTAATGATTACAATTGTGGTTATTGCAAGGTGGTGCGTCCGCTGACTGAAAAATTGGCGCAAGAGCATCAGATGCAAACTATCTATGTAGAGTTCCCGATTTTGTCAGCCACCAGCGTGCAAGCGGCAGCCGTGGGTCTGGCGCTTTATTCTTTAGATAAAGATAAGTACTTTGCCTATCAAGATCTCTTGATGACTCAGGGCACTAAGGTCAAAGACTTTGCGGCAATTGAAGCGGCCTTAACTCAAGTGGGCGCTGACATTGAGGCGGTAAAAAAAGTGGCGGCTACCGATAAGCTACAAGATGTGCTGCGCATGAATTTGGAACTGGGCAAACGCCTGGGCGTCACCGGTACTCCCTTTTTCATTATTGACGGCAAAATCTTGCGCGGGGCCGTGCCGGATTATGAGAGCTTAGAGCGCTTTGCCGGCTTTAAGGAATAATGATGCCCTGGTACATTATCCTCATCATAGCCTTGCCCATCCTCTTTGTGGTGGGCATGATCTACAACGCCCTTAAAGAGCAAAAACGCTTAGAGAAAACTATCTTGCCAAAATTGTTACAAGAGCGGCAAGCAGAGCTGGAGCGTTGGCGTAAAGAAGGGCGAGATTTAGGTGAGCTTGCGGCCAAATATAGCTACGATCGTCCCGGCGATCCGGGCTATGAGCCGGCCAAACCACAGCAAAAGGCTCCTAAGTAAAGTTTTCTTGGGCATTGTTATCTTTTTTGTGTCTTTAGTGCACGTGCACGTTTAGCAGGCGTCCCCAGTCTTAATGCTCCTCTTGCCTTCTTTAAATTTGTGCACCAGCGCACAAAATTTAGCGTAACTAATTTAAAATCAAACTATTAATTTGATAAAACCCGCTCTTTTGAGAAAATTAAGCCGCAGATCACATTTTTCTATGAAAGTTCTTTACGCTTGGGCGGGCATCGTTTTATATTAGCTCTGTGCACGAGCACAATAGCCCGTGAGTGTCTACAAGTCAGAAGAGGGATGTTTCTCATGAAGTTTAAGACTGGTTTAACCGCAATGTTCTGTGCCATGTTAGGTGCAACTGCTTTTGCCACTACCGCCAATGCCGCTAAGATCGGTGTGTCGATGCCTACACAGTCGCTGCAACGTTGGAACCAAGATGGCTCTAACATGAAGGCCATGCTCGAGCAAGCGGGCTATGACGTAGATCTGCAGTATGCCGGTGATAACGATATTCCGACGCAGGTCAATCAAATTGAAAACATGATTGCCTCTGATTGCGATGTTATCGTGATTGCCTCCATCGATGGCTCTGCTTTAACTGAAGTCCTCAAGGGCGCTAAAGACAAGAGCATTCCGGTTATCGCTTATGACCGCCTCATCATGAACTCCGATGCCGTTTCCTACTACGCCACCTTCGATAACACCAAGGTCGGTCGTCTGCAGGGCCAATTCATTGTTGATGCCTTAGATTTAGCCAATGCCAAAGAGCCGCTGAACATTGAGCTCTTCACCGGTCCTACCGATGATAACAATGTCAACTTCTTCTGGGGCGGTGCGATGGAAGTCCTCAAGCCGTATCTGGATAAGGGCGTCTTAAAGGTGCCGTCTGGGCAGGTGGAGAAAGAGCAGTGCGCTACTTTAAACTGGAACCTCGAAGAGGCTCAGAAGCGTATGGAGAACATCATTTCCTCCGTTAGCTATGGTCCTGAAGATACTCCGCTGGCTGCCGTGTTAACCCAAAATGACGCCTTAGCCTGCGGCGTGGCCAATGCCTTATTAGCCACCGGCTATGACAATACCAATATGCCGGTCTTAACCGGTCAGGACTGCGATAAGCCGGCGGTGAAGAACATTAAGCGCGGTTATCAGGCCATGTCGGTGTTCAAGGATACGCGTACCTTAGCCACTCAGGTGGTGAAGATGGTCGACGCCATTGTTAAGGGTGAGAAGGTGGAAGTGAACGATACCACTACCTACAACAATGGTACCGGTGTGATCCCGTCCTTCCTGTGCGAGCCGGTGGCTGCCACTAAGGACAACTATCAGAAGCTGTTAGTCGAGTCCGGCTACTACACTGAAGATGAGCTCTAATCATCAAGGTGAAGCTTTAATTTAGCACCTACCTAATTTGAATTGCGCGGGCGGCAAAAAGCCGCCCGTGCTGTAAAAGAACACGAGGAAAGAATGGATAACACTAGCACTATCCTAGAGATGCGCAACATTATCAAGCGTTTTGGTAAGGTTACCGCGCTGTCCAACGTCAACTTAAAAGTGGCGCAGGGCGAGGTGCATGCTCTAGTAGGTGAGAACGGTGCTGGCAAGTCTACTTTGATGAATGTGCTCTCGGGCATCTACCCTTTTGGAAGTTATGAAGGTGATGTGGTAGTTGATGGCGAGGTCTGTCAATTCCATAACATCAGCGAATCTGAGAAAAAAGGTATTGTGATTATTCATCAAGAGCTTGCGCTAGTGCCGTATCTGTCGATTGCGGAAAATATTTTCTTAGGTAATGAGCGTACCGCCGGATATTCCAACAAGGTGATGGATTGGCCGCGTACTTTCCAGCGGGCTAAGGAATTGCTTGAGTTGGTGGGTTTACACGAAGATCCGCGTACCTTAATTAAGGATATTGGTGTTGGTAAACAACAATTAGTAGAAATTGCCAAGGCCATTGCCAAGAATGTGCGCTTACTCATCTTAGACGAGCCGACAGCCTCTTTAAATGAAACTGACTCCAAGAAGCTTTTGGATTTGATAGCCAAATTCCGCGATGAAGGCATGACCTCGATTATCATTTCCCACAAGCTTAACGAAATTTCTTATATTGCCAATAATATTACGGTGATTCGTGACGGTACGACGATTGAAACCTTAAACAATGCCAATCACGATATTCCCGAAAGCCGCATTGTCGCCGGCATGGTGGGGCGTGCCTTAACTGACCGCTTCCCTAAGCGCACCACTAAGCCCTCAGATGAAGTGCTCTTTGAGGTGAAAAATTGGAATGCCTATCATCCGCTTGATAGAGAGCGCAAGGTCTGCGATAACGTCAATATTAAGATTAAAAAGGGCGAAGTGGTCGGTCTGTCCGGCCTCATGGGCGCTGGACGTACTGAGCTTGCCAAATCGGTCTTTGGCCATAGCTATGGCGTGAAAATTTCCGGTCAGGTCTTTATTCATGGCAAGGAAGTGCACTTAAATACGGTGCAAGATGCCATTGACAATCATTTGGCCTATGTCACTGAAGATCGCAAGGGAGATGGTTTACTCTTAGCCACGCCCATTGTGGATAACACCACGCTTGCGCGCCTTGACAAGGTCTCGGAGCATAACATCATTGACCGTGACAAAGAGGTCGTGATTGCCAATAAGTATCGCGATGATCTAAAAACCAAGTGTGCGTCGGTCTATCAGAATGTGGGCAATCTGTCAGGTGGCAATCAGCAAAAAGTGCTCTTGGCCAAATGGATGTTTGCCGATCCTGACATCCTGATCCTCGATGAGCCGACCCGCGGTATTGACGTGGGCGCCAAGTACGAAATTTACTGCATCATTAATGACTTAGTTGCGCAAGGTAAGGGCGTACTGATGATTTCTTCAGAGCTTCCGGAAATCTTAGGTATGTGCGATCGCATCTATGTGATGAATGAGGCGCGCATCGTGGCCGAAATGCCGCGCAGCGAGGCTTCGCAGGAAAGCATTATGTCCGTCATTTTACAAACCTCTGGCAAGAAATAGAGGACCATCATGAATCAAATTAGCAATATCTTAAAGCGCAATTCACTGCTGATGGCATTGATTGCTGTCATGATCTTCTTTGAGATCATTATTCGTCTGACCGATCACGGCTCACTGTTCTCGCCGGCCAACTTTACGAACATCATCAGCCAAAACAGCTATGTGATTATCTTGGCCGTCGGTATGTTGTTCTGCATTATCGCCTGCGGCAACATCGACTTGGCCGTAGGCTCCATTGTGGCCTTAGTCGGCGCTATCGCCGGTGTGTTGATGGTAAATTTGGAGTTTAATGTTTACGCCTCCATCGCCATCTGCTTATTAGTCGGTATCGCCATTGGTGCCTGGCAGGGCTTCTGGATTGCCTATATCCGCATCCCGTCCTTCATTGTGACCTTAGCTGGCATGATGTTATTCCGTGGTATGGCATTATTGGTGCTCGATGGTTTAACCATTTCGCCGTTCCCGCCGGAATACTTACGCTTCTTTACCTCCTTCATTCCGCGCTCGCGTGCCGATGCCTTTACCTTAACGGTGATCATCACGGCTATCTTGGTGGCCATTTACTTAGTTGCCGCCTTCTACGATCGCATGAGCAAGTTAAAGAAGGGCTATGAAGTTGAAGATAAGGTGACCTTCTTCTTTAAGTTAGGTGCCGTGCTCTTTGCCTTAATTGCCTCTGGTTTACTCTTGGCTAACAATAAAGGTATCCCGGTCATCTTAATTTTGCTGACGGTGATTGTGCTGTGCTATAGCTTTATTGCCAATCGTACGGTGGCAGGTCGTCGCTTATATGCCTTAGGTGGTAATGAAAAGGCCGCCAAGCTCTCGGGTGTCAATACCAATCGCATGCTCTTTTTCACCTATGTGAACATGGGCTTCTTATCGGCTGTCGCCGCCTTGGTGTGCGTCGCGCGCTTTAACTCCGCCGCTCCTACCGCCGGTAATGGTTATGAGCTTGATGCCATCGGCGCTTGCTTCATCGGTGGTGCTTCGGCCTACGGTGGTGTCGGTAAGGTCGGTGGTGCGGTGATTGGTGCCGTCTTCATGGGCGTGCTCAATAACGGTATGTCCATCTTAGGTATCGATGCCAACTGGCAGCGTACGGTTAAGGGTTTAGTGCTCTTACTGGCCGTGGTCATCGACGTGTTATCTAAGAAGCGTGTACAGGCTTAATTAAGACAGATAAATCAGTAGGGCAGGTGCTAGCACCTGCCTTAAAGCAGGAGTAAAACCAGATGAAATATTTATTAGGCGTCGATCTCGGTACTTCCGGTACCAAGACCGTGCTCTTTGATGAGCAGGGCAATACGATTGCCGCACATACGGTGGAATATCCGCTGTATCAGCCCAAGAACGGTTGGGCCGAGCAAGATCCGGAGGATTGGTATCAAGCCGCCATTACCACGATTAAGGCGGTGGTCACGGATAGCAAAGTCAACCCCAGCGATATTGCAGGTTTAGCCATTTCCGGGCAGATGCACGGTCTGGTGATGCTAGATAAAGAAGGTCAGGTCTTACGCCGCTCCATCTTGTGGTGTGATGCGCGTACGGGCAAGCAATGTGCTGAAATTACTGAGCGCGTAGGTAAGCAGCGTTTAATTGACATTAACGCCAATCCGGCCTTACCGGGCTTTACTGCCTGCAAGATTTTATGGGTGCGCGAGAACGAGCCTGATATTTATGCCAAGTGCGATTGCATCCTCCTGCCTAAGGACTATGTGCGCTATCGCTTAACGGGTGTCAAGGCCATGGAAATTTCCGATGCCTCAGGCACCAATCTGCTTGATATCCGCGCCCGTCAGTGGTCAGCAGAAATCTTAGAAAAATTAGAGATTGACCCCAAGTTCCTGCCGCCTTTAATTGAGGCCAGTGCCGTAGCCGGCCATATTACTGATGAAGCGGCGGCTCTGACCGGCCTTAGCGTGGGCACCATTGTCGCCGGTGGCGCGGGTGATAATGCAGCTGCGGCCATTGGTACCGGCGTGTGCCAAGAAGGGCAGGCCTTTGTCACCTTGGGAACGTCTGGCGTGGTCTTTGCGCATACTACCAAGCCCTCCATTGATCCGTTGGGGCGCGTGCATACTTTCTGCGCCGCCGTGCCGGGTGCATGGACGGCCATGTCCTGCACTTTAGCTGCTGGCCTGTCGCTGCGCTGGATGCGCGATGAGATGTTCAGCGCCGAAAAGCAAAGTGAAGAGCAGCAAGGGCGCGATGTCTATAATTTAATGACCAAGCAAGCAGCTGCTGTGCCGCTGGGTTCTGATGGTCTTATCTATCTGCCCTACTTAATGGGTGAGCGCTCGCCGGTCTTAGACCCCGAGGCCCGTGGCGTATTCTTTGGCCTCTCGGCTCGTCACAGCAAGGCCCATTTAACCCGGGCGGTATTAGAGGGCATTACCTTATCGCAGCGGCATAATTTAGAAGTGCTCCATGAGATGGGGATTGTCCCGGCGCAACTTGCCGCCTGTGGCGGTGGTGGGCGCAGCCCGTTTTGGCGTCAATTAGTGGCCGATATCTTAAAGTGCCGCGTGACGACGATTAAATCCAAAGAAGGTCCGGCCTTAGGTGCCGCCATTTTGGCCGGTACTGCCGCGGGGCTTTTTGCCTCAGTACAAGAAGGCTGTGCCAAATTGGTCAAGGTAGGGGAGGCAGAGGCCCATCCTGATACTAAGGCCGCCGCGCTTTATGATGCGGTCTATAAGCTCTATCAGAGTCTGTATCCGGCTTTACGTAGCTCCTTTGCCAAGCTTGCCTCCTTACGGCGTACTTTAGATGGTGAAACCGTAGGCTATCCTTCGGTGTTCTCCACTGAGTTTGAACGCTATGGTAAGGTCATTGAGGGCGTAGATAGCGCCAAGATTGCCGCCATCTTAGAGCAATGTGACTGCCCTACCGATGCCACCACCTATGTTGCCTCGGAGCCCAAGCTTGAGCAGCCTGATTTAATGCACGACCTGCAAGATAGAGTCTTTGGCGGTCTGCCGGTACAAATTGGTTACTGCAGTGGCCATAATCGCACCTTAAATTGCCTTGAATACCATCGCAATTGTGAGCTTAATGTGTGCGGCACGGATGCCATCTTCATGTTGGCCCCGATGGACGCGATTAAAGATGGCATTATCGACACGCAAGCAGTGGAGATCTTTACCGCCCCGGCCGGTACCGCGGTGCTCTTCTATGAGACCTCGTTACACTATGCCCCGTGCTCTACCACCAAGGACGGGCAATTCCGCGTCTGCGTGGTCTTGCCGCGTGGCACCAATACTGACAAGCCAGCCGATTGCGGGCAGAGCACCGAGTCTACTTATTTGACCAATGAAAATAAGTGGCTCCTTGCTCATCAAGATAGCCCTGAGGGCAAGGCTGGCATTACCCAAGGACGGGTTATCGGCACCAATTTAACTTTAGATTAAGCTTAGTTTGCACTTGTGCCGCAACTTGCGGTTGCGGCATACTGCAGGCTAAAAGAAAAAGAAAAAATTAACCTTGATTAGGAGAACAAAGACATGCAAATGACCAATATCCCTGACGTTAAGTTAGGTATTATCGCTGTATCGCGTGACTGCTTTATCCGTACGCTCTCCGAGCGTCGTCGTCAGGCCATTGTGGCAGCTGCTAAGGCTCAGGGGCTCGAGCTTACTGAGATCACCACCATTGTGGAAAATGAAAAGGATGCCTTAGAGGCGGTGGCTGCGGCCAAGAACGCCGGTTGCAATGCTCTGTTGGTGTTCTTAGGCAATTTCGGTCCGGAAACTCCGGAAACCTTAATTGCCCAGAAGTTTGACGGCCCGTGCATGTATGCCTCCGCGGCCGAAGAGACGGGCAATGATCTTGTCGATGGGCGTGGTGACGCTTACTGCGGTATGCTCAATTGCTCCTACAATTTAGGTCTGCGCAAGCTCAAGGCCTTTATCCCGGCCTATCCGGTGGGCACCGCTGCAGACATCGTGGAGATGATTAAGGACTTCATTCCGGTGGCCCGTACCTTAATTGGTTTGGCCGGCCTCAAGATTATCTCCTTTGGTCCGCGTCCGCAGGACTTCTTTGCTTGCAATGCACCGATCAAGGCTTTATATGATTTAGGGGTGGAGATTGAAGAGAACTCTGAGCTTGACCTCTTAGTTGCCTATAAGAAGCATGCCGGCGATCCGCGTATTGACGAGGTGGTTAAGGATATGGCCGCCGAGCTTGGCATGGGCAATACCTATCCTGACATGCTGCCGCGTATGGCACAGTTTGAGCTGACCTTACTTGACTGGGCTGAGCAGCACAAGGGTGCACGTAAGTATGTGGCCTTTGCTGACAAGTGCTGGCCGGCCTTCCCCGAAGAGTTTGGCTTTGAGCCGTGCTACGTCAACTCGCGTTTCGCCTCGCGCGGCATTCCGGTATCCTGCGAAGTGGATATCTATGGTGCCCTCTCTGAGTACATCGGTGCTTGCGTGACTAAGGATGCGGTGACCTTACTTGATATTAACAACTCGGTGCCGGCTGATCTCTATGAGGAGGACATCAAGCCGCGCTTCCCGCAGTACAAGTTAACCGACACCTTCATGGGCTTCCACTGCGGTAACACTCCGTTCTGCAAGCTGACCACTTCTTGCGATTGCAACTTAAAGTGCGGCAAGATCAACTATCAGATCATTCAGCACCGTCTGTTGGAGACCGGTGAGCCGGACTTCACTCGTGGCACTCTTGAAGGCGATATTGCCGCAGGTCCGATTACCTTCTTCCGTCTGCAGACCACTCCGGACACCAAGTTACAGGCCTATGTTGCTGAAGGTGAAGTCCTGCCGGTGGGCACCCGCTCCTTTGGTGGTATCGGTATTTTCGCCATTAATGAGATGGGTCGTTTCTATCGTCACGTCTTGGTGGCCAAGCGCTATCCGCACCACGGTGCCGTGGCCTTTGGTCATGTGGGCAAGGCCCTGTATGACATCTTCTCCATCTTAGGGGTGGAAGATATCGGCTTCAATCAGCCCGCTGGCATGCTCTACAAGACGGAAAACCCTTTCGTTAAGTAAAGTAGTATCAGGTAAGCCCAAGCTTAGGGCTTAAAAGCTAAACAACAGCTTATGCTCCTGCACCTCTTGGTGCAGGAGATCTTGGCCAAAGACAGGGGAAACTGCCCTTGGCCAAGATGAGGATGGGGTAGCTGGCATACTGCTTTGTACACAGCATAAGGATGGTTTATGAAGGTAACGGTTAAAAGCTTAGCGCAGGCTGCGGGAGTATCGCGCGGCACCGTCGATCGAGTGCTCCATAACCGCGGCTCGGTCAAGCCGGAAGTGGCCTTGCGCATTAAAACCTTAGCCAAGGAATTTGGTTATGTACCCAATCGTGCCGGCCGAGCTTTGGCTGCCTCCAAAACACCCTATAAAATCGGCGTCCTGTTGCCAAGCATCGGTAATTTATTCTTTGATGATGTGGTGGTGGGCATTAATAAAGCGGCTGCCGATTATGGCGATTTGGGCCTTGAGGTGGTGGTCAAAGAAGTGCAAGGCTATGAAGTGGCAACTCATCAGGCGGCCATTGACAACCTGTTGACGCAAAATTGCCAAGCCTTATGCCTCTCTACGGTCGATGCGCCGGAGATTCACGATCGGATTAATATCCTTTACGATCAGGGCATGCCGATTGTGCTGCTTAATACCGATATCACCAATGCCAAGCGCTTGTGCTATGTGGGCTCAGATTATAAATGTGCCGGAGCTACCTGTGGCGGCATGCTCGCGATGTGCTCCCATAAGATCCCGTTAAAGATTTTAATTGTTACCGGCTCCAAGTTAATGTTAGGTCACAATCTACGTATTGCCGGGTTTATAGAGGAGCTAACGCGGCAAGGGCAGAGTTTTGAGATTATCGCCACGGTGGAGAGCAATGATTCGGATATCCGCGCGCAGGAAGTGACCCTACAGGAATTAAAACGCCATCCGGATATTAATTGCGTCTATGTGACCGGTGCCGGTGTGCAGGGGGTGGGCGCGGCTTTAATTGCCCTCGATAGACCTGAAATCTTCGCCATTTCCTATGATGAGGTTTATACCACCAAGGAGTTGGTGCATGAGGGGATTATTAAATTTACCGTCTGTCAGCAACCGGAGCGGCAGGGTTATCATGCCGTCAAGCGCGCCTATCAGGCTTTAGCGGGGCAATTGCCGGCTAAGACGGAAGACTTTATTACTGATACCATTATTAAGATTAAGGCCAATCTTTAAGCAAGCCGTCTTGCTTGAGGGCTTGACAGGAGACTTGTAGTTGCTAAAATATGCACCGTTGTTTGGCCTTGAGGTCACAACGACAGTCTCCTATATCTTTGGTGGGGCATAGCCAAGTGGTAAGGCAGCGGATTCTGATTCCGCCATTTCCAAGGTTCGATCCCTTGTGCCCCAGCCAATTTCTTTTACTCCTTATGCCCTGCTGTCACTTTCCTTCGTAGGGATTTTACTTTTGCCTTGGGCGCGTAAATGCATATAGATGACATCGCGCGAAATGTTTAAGATGGCAGCTACGCGCGGCACTGAGCGGCGTAACTTGAAAACTCCGGCCTGATGCAGGCGCAAGATGATTTCCTTAGTTTTCTGTCTTATCGGGACAGTGGTATCGCGCTGTACCTCTGCTTGGATTTTGCGCACTTGATTTAGTAGCAGATCGTCCAAGTCAATGGCAAAGTGCTCATTGTCGTGGGTATGGGATTGCTCGGGGGTTAACATAATGGCCGCCAGCTCATTAAATGGGGTGGAGATATCAAAATTGATACACAACAGCCCAATGGGATTGCCGTTAATGCCGCGGATAATGGTCGTGGAGGAGCGCATATAGCGCCCTTGGGCATTCTTGGTAAAGTAAAGGCCGCTATTGACGCGATCGCTATCTTGCAGCGACGCTAAGATGGACAGCGCCTTGTCGGTCACCGGTGAGCCGATTTTACGTCCGGTTTTGGCGCCATTGTGAATGCAGATGACGGAATGACTGAGATCTTCCAGGCTATGCAAGACCACTTCACAGCTACTGCCAAAGATTTGTCCGATGGCATCCACAATGGGCTTATAGCCATCTAAGATTTGCCTATCGGCAGGTAAGAGCATTAATTTATCCTCCATGGTAGGCTCCTCTTGCACATGCATGGCGCTTGATTTAAAGCTTAGTCAAAGAAATCGTCATCACCCATATTTACCGAAGGCGGCGTGGGTAATTCCGGGGTCGGTAATTGCGCTTGCGGATGGGGCAGTTTGGGCCCTAAGCCGGGCGGGCACAGATAGGCTCTGCCGGTGAGCACATAGCCAAAATCAAAGGACGGCCCCATTAGTTGCGGAAAGACATGCATTTCCACTAGATGAGTGGCGCCCAAACGTGCGGCCTTTAATTTGACCTCAAAGCGCGCATTGCCGATGGTGGCACGCGAATAACTATCCACATCCCCTAAAAAGGTACAACCTGCGACCTCTTGGGGTAAGGCGGTGATGACCCGGCGCGCTTGAGCCTCTTCTTGTGGGCTGACGCAGGCCGTAAGTAGGGTGCTGACGCTTAACGCTACCAAGCATAATTTTATCTGCATAGCTTTGCTCCTGACATATCTTTAGCCAACTTCCGGATAGCGTGGGCTCTCACCTTCGGGGGCAGTCTTAAAGCGGCGATGGAGCCATAAGTATTGGGCGGGGGCATGCTGTATCATTTCTTCAATGATAGCATTGCAACGCCGGGTATCAGCCTCAACATCTGTAGTCGGGAAGTTGTCAAGCGGCGCCTTGACATAGAGGCGATAGCCCCCCGCCTCCCGGATGGTCCATGACGGTTGTACGCTACAGCCGCGCACCTTGGCCAAATCATGGGTCCCGGTGACGGTGGCAGCTTTATCCACGCCAAAAAAGGGCACAAAAATCGAAACGCGCCGGCCATAATCTTGATCGGGGGCATACCAAATAGGGTAGCCCTTGAGCAAGGCCTTAATGATAGAGCGCGGATCGGTTCTATCCACCAAAGCAAGATTTGAGCGCAAACGCCCGTTGACCTGCATAAATTCCCATACCGGATGATCAGACGAGCGATAAACGCCGACGCCGGGCTTAATTAAAAGCGCATAGAGCCGGGCCATTAACTCCAAGGTCACAAAGTGACAGGTTAGCACTAAGATGGGTTTATTTTGTGCGGCCAGCTCTTGTGCGGCCTTTAATTCATGGGCATCAATATGCGCATGCTTAAGTAAACGCTTATCGGACCAAAACCAGGCCATGCCGGTCTCGAGCATTCCCATGCCGGCATTGGCATAGATCTCTTGGGCAAGCTGTTTGCGCTCACTTGCCGGCATCTGGGGAAAGGCAAGCTCTAAATTGCGCTCTGTGACATAGCGCCGCCCAGGTAAGATACGGGCGGTCAAGTGCCCCAGCACTCGTCCGGTGGCCATAATTAAAGGATAGGGCAGGAGGGTGACTAAGAGATAGAGCAACGCAATGGTAAGCCAGCTCCCCCAGAAATTGGGATAGAGGAGCCGTGCGGTGAATTTAACGCCGGTGGTCACGCCCTTGCCCCAGCCGCGCTCTTTGACAATGTCGCGATGCTGTTCTTTTCTTTTTTCAAAGGAAGTATGCAGCTTAATCTTCTTCATCAAGTTACGGCAAGGAGACCCCCGCTTCTTAAGCGGGGGAGGAATTGCCGCCCTCCTGGAATCTAATTTCTGTTAAATAGGTTCTGCGCTTCTCAACAAGCTTTAATTTCCTGCAGCTTACTCC
>JAHLFG010000090.1 GCA_018883895.1 Candidatus Anaerobiospirillum merdipullorum | reverse complement strand
TGGTGGGGTCAAGGCAGAGCTTGATGATAGCAATAGCTTTATCGGTAGAGCCGGCTTGCGTGCAGGTTATGACTTTAGCTTCAACCGTGATCTGCCCGATAGCAGCATCTATATCAAGGCCGACGTACTGCATGAGTTTAGCGGAGATCAGGGCTATGACATGGTAGGTACAAGCACCGCTTACAGTGACGACATCTCAGGAGATCAGACTTGGTATGATGCCGGTATCGGTGTTGATTTGTCGGTGACGGAAGATGCCAAGCTGTGGTTAGATGTGGCACACATCTTTGGTGGTGATTACGAGGATAGCTGGCAAGTTACGGCCGGTGCCCGCTACGAGTTCTAAAATTTAGAGCTTATGCAGAAGGCAGGGAAACTGCCCTGCCTCTGTTACCACCCTGGTACTAAAGACGCCTGTATACAAAAAATTGCCCAAGGCCGCTTTAGTACCAGCTAAGCCATGCTGAAGCGATTCTTGATAAGGCAGGCAAGTTTGCTGTCAAGCTTAGCCACTATTACCCGAGATCCCTACAGGTTGGATCTTGTGTAGCCATGAGGCGCGGCGATGATATATGGCCGCACAAATAAACCTACACTGCTGTAGCTTAAGCGTGCCAGGCTGTCTGCTGCTAGGTATTCGGCCACTTTGCGACAAACACTGAGCCGGCGTAAGCCACGCCTAGCGTTTGACGTTTACCACTACCCAAGCGGTTACTTGACCATTAAGCCTGATCGTTGGAGCTCTGATCGCTTTAGTTTAACTAATCTATTGTTTGCCAGAGTTTTTAGATAACAAGCTTTGCCGCAACTTTTGTCGTGGCAAAGCTTAATGGCGATGATTACGTGCGCCAATTACTCATCTAAGCCCTTAGCTTTAAGCCAAGACTCGAGCATATCGGCCAATTGCACATTGTTCTTTTCGGCAAAGAGGAAATGAGAGTTGCCGTAAATGCCTTGCTCCGGCAGATGCACCACCGTGGCATCGCCACCATGGCGATTGATGCAGTCGGCAAATAATTGAGCCATCTGCAAACGCACGCGCCAACTGTCCATTGCCCAATTGTCACTCGGCTTGGTGGCAATATAGTCGCCATAGTAGATGATAATGGGCATCTTGGTAAGTTGCA
The DNA here is from genome assembly GCA_018883895.1 of Candidatus Anaerobiospirillum merdipullorum. GTDB lineage: Bacteria > Pseudomonadota > Gammaproteobacteria > Enterobacterales > Succinivibrionaceae > Avisuccinivibrio > Avisuccinivibrio merdipullorum. Next base: position 3,530 of record JAHLFG010000090.1, on the reverse strand, counting down.
TGAAGTCATTAAGCGGGATGGAGGTGGCACCTAACGCTCCAAAGGGACTGATGGTGTCCAAGGGCTCCGGCGCCTCACCTTGCGGGAAGACAAAGCCACTGCCCGGCTCATAGGCCACAATGGCGCGCACATGCTTACTCTTAATGGCCGCGTGCCAGCCCGGGCCGCCACCTTGAGAGTGGGTCACCAAGATACCGCCGCCAATCTTATCCATGAGGGCAGCCAAATCTGTGGCAATCAATTGCTCATCATAAGCCCCGGTATTAGGCGTCATTTGGCGGAAGAATTGCTCTAAAGCCGAAGCAGTCTGCGGGAATTGACTGCCGGGGTAATATTGCGGCCACTGCCCCATGCGGAAATTGTCAAACCAGAATTGATCGTCCGGCACCGCCTTAATGGTCTCATCGACGGTACTGCGCCCGGCACGCCCGCGACGGGGCTGATCGACAAGATAGGTGGCAAAATGCCTCCGCAAGAAGATGGTGGCAAAACCTTCGCGGCCATCGGGGGTCGTATCCCAGGTGCGCGCCGATTGTCCGGCACCATGCAAGAAGACTAAGGGATTTTCCTTAGGTTGCACCGGGATTTGATACTGCACATAGGCATGATCGCCATGTAAGGTCTGGCCATCACTTTTAAGCGGTTGTTGCGTGTCATAGGTACCGGGGGCAGTCTTGACCGTACCCCCGACAAAGAAACTGCCCTGCGTGCCTAAGATAATATGGTCATTGCTGGCATTGATACTGCAGGCCGTACATAAACTCATGACCGCGGCCACTAACAAAAGCTTAAATTTTTTCATCGTCATTACTCCTTCAGGGCCGTGCCACCAAAGACGGCCGACATCGGTACCTTAGCTAAAGCCGCATCGATGGCCGCAACTTCCGTAGCTGTTAAATTCACCAAACTTGCCTGCGCGTTTTCTTGTAAACGCGTCACGTGGCGTGTTCCCGGAATGGGCACGATCCAGGGCTTTTTATTAAGCATCCACGCCAAGGCAATTTGCGCCGGAGTGGCTGATTTTTGCGCCGCTAAATTGCGGATAAAAGCTAACAGCGCAGCATTGGTGGTATAGGACGCAGCCTGAAATTGCGGCATTTTAGCGCGATAGTCCGTGCTGGGGTCAAAATAGGAATCCTGGGTATAAGCGGCCGATAACCAGCCATTGGCCAAGGGCGAGAAGGCCACCAGACCAATACCCAACTTCTTAAGTAAAGGAAAGAGCGCTTCATGCCAGCGGGCCATCATCGAATAGCGATTTTGAATGGCACTGAGCGGACAGATGGCATGCGCCCGTTCAATCAGTTCCGCCGGAGCCTCGGACAGGCCCCAATAGAGCACCTTACCCTCGCGTATTAAGTCTTGCACCGTGGCGGCGACTTCTTCTATTGGGACTTTGGGATCGGGACGGTGTTGATAGTACAAATCGATATGGTCTGTCTGCAGGCGCTTAAGCGAGCCCTCCACCGCCTGCCGAATAGTCTGCTGGCGCGAGTCGGGGATTAAAGGATAGGGCACCTGTCCACTACTTAAATCAAAGCGCAAACCAAACTTGGTTGCTATGACAAGCTTATTACGATAGGGCTTGAGCGCTTTACCTAAGAGCTCTTCATTATCATGGGGACGTTCAGAGGTGCCATAGACTTCAGCGGTATCAAAAAAGGTATACCCGAGATCTACCGCTTGTGCTAACAGCTCCGTCATGGCCTGACGACTTGCGGGGGCGCCATAGGCATGACACATACCCATGCAACCTAAGCCCACCGCCGACACGCACAATCCTTGCGTGCCTAAGGCGCGTTGAGGCATCATTTTGTTTTTACTCCAGTTGTTTGTTTGTCGCTTGCCTTAAACCTTCAAGAACAAGCTAGGTTTAGCTTAAGCCTAAACTACCTGATGTCAAGTATAAATAGGCAAGTTTGTGCCTGTGCGTGCCTTTATTTTTCTTCAAGAAGCGGTAGCAAATCTTTAAGTAAGGGAGCTGCAGCATCCTGCGCTGAGCGGATGCAATCCTGCGGGTCAAACGGCCACTTAATATTAAGCGTGGCATCAGCGGCATTTAAACAATAAGCGCACTGCGGGGCATAGAGCGCGGTGCATTGATAGAGCACCAGCGCCGGGCCTGCCGTTACCATAAAGCCATGGGCAAAGCCCTCGGGGATCCAAATGGTCTGAGCATTGTCCGCACTTAAAATCAGGGTCTGCGCTTTGCCAAAAGTGGCGCTGTGCGGCCTGACATCCACCGCCACATCAAAAATCGTACCTTGCAAACAACGCACCAGTTTTCCCTGCGCCTGCGGCTGTTGAAAGTGCAGCCCACGTAAAACCTTGGGCTCGGAGTACGAGACATTGCTTTGCACAAAATTAATTGCCCGCCCTAAGGCTTCACTTAAAGCTTCAGTGCGGCTAATTTCACTAAAATAACCGCGCGCATCTGGATAGACCGCCTGATTTATCACATACAGGCCGTCTAAATATAATTTGGTAATTTCCATCCCTACCCTCTTTCTTGCGCAATTTCCACGAGCATTTGCCCATAGGCGGTGCCACTTTGGGCCTGCCCCAGGGTAAGCAATTGCGTACGTTTGATAAAGCCCTGCTGATAGGCACTAAGCTCCGGGCTACCATACAATTGCCCCTGCCTAGTTTCTAAGACGCGGATATAATCGGCCGCATCCAAAAGTGAGCCCGGCGTACCGGCATCAAGCCAGGCGCTGCCGCGCGGCAAACAATGGACCTGCAAATTATGGGAGTGCAAATAACTTAAGTTAAGATCGGTAATCTCCAGCTCTCCACGCGCGGAGGGGCGTAATTGCGCGGCGCGTTCGACGGCACTTGCGTCATAACAATAAAGTCCGGTGACCGCCCAGGGCGATGGTGGCAACTTAGGTTTTTCAATAATATCTGTCACCTGTCCCGCCCCGTCAAAGGCCAAAACTCCATAGCGTGCCGGATCTTGCACCTGACAGGCAAAGATAAGCGCCCCGGATAAATTATGGCTGGCCTGACGTACCTTGTTGACAGCACTTAAGGCCATAAAGATATTGTCCCCTAAGATAAGACAGGCACTGTCGCCTGCTAAAAAATCCCGTGCAATAAGTAACGCCTGTGCAATCCCGTCAGGATGTGCTTGTGCGGCATAACTTAATTTAATGCCCAAATGACTACCATCTCCCAAAAGTTTGGCAAAATTAGGCAAAGCCGCAGGCGTACTGATAAGCAAAATGTCATTAAGACCGCTGTCAATTAAGAGGCTTAAGGGATAGTAGATAAGCGGCTTATTGTAGATGGGAAGCAACTGTTTATTGACCGCTAAGGTCATGGGGTAAAGCCTACTCCCGGTGCCACCTGCTAGGATGATGCCCTTCATCACGACTTCCCCCTCTAAAAGATCCTGCCTCTTCATCAAGTTACGGCAAGGAGACCCCCGCTTCTTAAGCGGGGGAGGAATTGCCGCCCTCCTGGAATCTAATTTCTGTTAAATAGGTTCTGCGCTTCTCAACAAGCTTTAATTTCCTGCAGCTTACTCC
>JAHLFG010000089.1 GCA_018883895.1 Candidatus Anaerobiospirillum merdipullorum | reverse complement strand
GATCTTTTGTCACATCCAAATCAGTACCCACTTAGCTATTTAAGCCTTATAACCATCATATAATATAAAGTTATTTTATCATGTACAAATTAGAGATTAGGTAGTTAATATCTAAAATTAGCCAGTTAATTTTGAACTTTAATTTTTTCATAAATTTGATAAGAATCGATAAATTGAGTTATACTCTCATCAATCTGGTGGAGTTTGAGGATTTGTGCAGCCAAATCCTCATCAATCTGGTGGAGTTTGAGGCTTTGTCGCTTTGCCTGACTCATCAATCTGGTGGAGTTTGAGGTTTGGTCCAAATATCACCTCATCAATCTGGTGGAGTTTGAGGCGACAGCGGGCAAATTGCTCATCAATCTGGTGGAGTTTGAGGTGCGATCGGACTCTCTACCTCATCAATCTGGTGGAGTTTGAGGATTGTCATGCAAATAAGGCATGACTTAGGGCACTTTGGACTGTCTCCAAAACTGTGACGCAAACGGCAACAAAGAGGCTGCCTCCAGTGAGGCAGCGCGGTGGTTTTACTTGGGGCCGGCAAAAATGACTTGCCAGATCTTTTCCACATCCGCACACTCCGGCGGACGATCTTCTTTGGCCACAATGCGCGGTAAGTTGGCCAGCGAGACGCGATGATAATAACCGCGAATGGCCAGATAAGCGTCCTTGAGGACTTGCACGTCGTGGGCAGTCAAGATATTCAAGCGCGCGCACTCATCTAAGATGCGCACATTATCTGACCACAGCACCATGCTGGAAAACTTCGGCGCATAGCGCAAGAGCAGATATTGGGAAATAAATTCCACATCCACCATGCCGCCCGGACCCTGCTTTAAGTCAAAGAGCTTGTCAGAGGAGCGATCTAAATGATCGCGCATCTTTTGACGCATCGAGAGCACATCTTCTTTAAGCTTGGCCTCATCGCGCGGCATGCGTAGCACTTCATCGCGGATGCGACTGAACTCATTCATCACGCTCTTTGAGCCGGCCAATGGCCGTGCCCGCACCAAGGCCTGATGCTCCCAGGTCCAGGCACGATTTTTCTGATAGGCCTCAAAGCCTGCGGTATCGGCCACCAACATGCCCGAGTCGCCATCCGGTCTTAAACGCATGTCCAAATCGTAGAGCACACCGCCGGTCATGCGCGTGACCGATAAGTGCAAGAAGCGCTGCACCAGCTTTTGGTAAAAGAGCGCACAGGGCACACTCTTCTCCCCCTCGGTCATGCCGTCATTGACCTCGCGGATAAAGACCATATCCAAATCTGACTTGTAGCCAAGTTCAATGCCGCCTAACTTGCCATAACCGATGATGGCCAGACCCGGATCTTGCGCACTGCGCCCCGGCGGGGTGCCAAAGCGTTGCGCGGTTTGTTGCCAGGACAAGATGAGCATTTGCCGAATCAAGGCTTCGGCCAGCCACGTCAAACAATCGCTAATCTTCATCAAGGGCAGACTTGCGGAGCGATCTGACATTGCAATGCGCAACACGTTTATTTTCTTGAACAGGCGCAAAGCCTCCATTTGCTCTTCTAAGTCATCCGGCTCAATGCGCATCAAACTTTGCCGCAATGCCGCCAGATATTCCTCAGGCTTAGGCGGTGCCTTTAAATACTGCGGCGCTATCAGCTCATCGAGCAAGATGGGATGGGCGGAAATCAAAGCCGCAGCAAAGGCGTTTTCGTTAAGGAGCGAAATCAGGCGCGTTAAGGCCGAGGCATTTTCCGTTAACAGCTGCAAATAGGTGGTACGCAAGGCCACCTGCTCAATTAAGTGTGCAGCTTTGGCAAAGAGATCGGCGCCATTTTGATATTGCGCGCATTGGCGAATCACTTGCGGCATCAAACGGCGTAAGGTATCGCGCCCGTTGGGCCCCACCGGCTGATGGGACAGCGTATGTTGCAAGGTGACAATGCCTTGGGCAAAAGGACGGGCCTGACTTTCATCCTTAAGTAAGGGACGGATCACATCGGCCACTTCCGCCGGATCACGGGTCATTTCCCACAGATCCATATCGCTATCGGCATCTGTGCCCTCTTCATCATCGCCATGCTCAGGATCGTTAATGACCTTACAAAACTCCCCATGCACCTCGGCCATGACCTGACTTAGCTCTTGCGTAAGCTCAGCATAGCTTTCCTTATTCATGGCAATAGCAAGGCGCATTTGATCGCGCTCTTTGTCAGGCAAGGTCTGGGTTTGCTGATCGGCAAGCTCTTGCAGGCTGTTTTCTAAGCGGCGCAAATAAACGTAATCTTCATCAAGCTTGGCGCATACCTCAGCAGGAAGTAGATGTAATTTAGCTAAAAATCCCAAGGTTTTACGCAAGGAGCGCTCTTGTAGCTCCATAAAGCGCCCACCACGCATGAGCTCAAAGACCTGCGCAATGAACTCCACCTCACGAATACCGCCTGAGCCTAACTTAAAGTTGTTATCAAGCTTACGGCGTCTTACCTCCGAGGCAATGATGTGCTTTAACTTGCGCAAAGACTCAATGGCACTAAAGTCGATATAGCGTCGATAGACAAAGGGACGTAACATATCGATAAGCTCATCACCATAGGGTTGCCAATGCTTAAAATACCCGAGGAGTTTGGCCTTGACTAAGGCATAGCGCTCCCAGGTACGCCCCTGCGTTTCATAGTACACCGATAAGGCATCAAAGCTGCTGACCAAACTGCCGGCATCGCCAAAGGGACGCAAACGCAAATCCATGCGATAGCAAAAACCATCGGCGGTATTATCCGAAAGCAGATTAGAAAAGCGCTGCACAAGGCGCGAGAAAAATTCCTGATGGGTCAGCGTACGCGTGCCGCCCTGTGTTTCACCATCATAAGGGTAGCAGCAGATAAGGTCGATGTCAGATGAAAAGTTGAGCTCACCACCACCCAATTTACCCATGCCCAAAACCAATAATGGCATCGGTTTACCTTCCTTGGTAAGAGCATCACCAAAGGCCGGTACCATGGAAGCGCGCACCACGTCGATAAGGCGCATCACAATTTCTTCGGCCAAATTGGAGAGGGCGACAAAGATCTCCTCAATATCGGCCTTACCGGTAAGGTCACGCCAGGCAATGGGGACCATGCGGGTACGGCGCAAGATGCGCAGGCGCTTTTTCAGCTCCATATCGCTAAGCCCGGGCACTAAGGCCTCCTGTACGGCGGTGCGATGATCAAGCAATTGCCCATCGGAAGTGAGCACTCCTTGAGCGATAAGGTCAGCGCATTGACGCGGATATTGAATTAAGGTTTTGGCAATGAAATCCGACATGCCCAGCACATAGTCTAAATCCGGGGCATTTTCGATAATGGCAAGGCTGTCGGCCGGAGCGCGCTGCAGGCGCTCACGGTATTTTGCCGCCTCTTGGGCAAGTAGCGGCGGCAAAGGTTTAACTTGAGGAAAAATATTGTATCTGGGCAGTGGTTCCATCTTAAGCCTGTTGATTGACGCTTTTTACGTTATCTAGGCTTAATAATAATGCTCTTAAGTGCAGGGGTAAACAAAAAGCCTGCGTTTTTGAGATCTTAACGCGCAGCCTTTGGGCTGCCTTAGGCATATCCACTTCCACGCCGTTTAACTGATGCACCAATAAGGCCTGCTCTTGCTTGCGCAGGAACTTGGCCAAATCTTTTAAACTGCGCTTAATGACCTTGCGATTGCGGCGCAATGCGGCAAAACTTTCAGAGAAGTTGACATTGTCATCCTCTGCACTGCGCACCACTAAGTAGTCATAGGCGCGGCGGATGCACTTTAAGGTATAGGCCATATAGCCTAAATACATCGGATTGAACTTAACCAGATACAAGCCTAACAGTGATTCAAAGGCTTTCAGGCCAATGGAAATATAACCTGAGATATCGCCGGCCGGATTGTCCGGTAACTGTAAAGAATTGCGCTCGCGAATGCCCATAAGTAAAGCGGCACGGTGCATCTTGGAAAAAGGCTCCAAGGTTAGTTTGACGCCAGCTTGCGCTAATTTAAACACCAGCTCATCAAAGAGTGCGATGATGGCCGGAGTCTCCAAAGTGGATTGCTTAAGTTCAATTTCAAGCTCCATCAGCGGCGCATTAATCGTACCAGCGCCAATGGTGCCCACATCCACGGCAATTTCAAATAAGCTGTTTTTGTAGGTCAAATCATAGCATTCGCGGCGGAAATTGATTTCGCATTGGCGCTCTAATTTCTGCTGCAATGCTTCAAGATTACTTCCATCGGCAAAGGCCTCAGCCGGGAAAAGATGTAAATCCGGGGTGGTAACGTCCGGCGCAATATCCACATTGTATTCTTGACGGCTATGCACACCAGCTAAGGCAGTCCCCTTTAACTTTAAGGTCTGCTCGGCAAATTTATGGCCGCGACGAATACGCAAACCGGCTTTCATGGCAAAGAGATCACGCTCGGGGGTGTCAAAATAAACATTTTGCAATTCGTCACTGCGCATCGCACTGACTTGACCAATCTTTTGCAGAATCTCATATAACTTCGGACACGGCTCGATTAAACCTAACTTCATTTCAATTTCACGATTATCAGCACCCATCCGTGCATTCTCCTCATCAATAAAGCAAAACAACTGTGACAATCTTTGGTCACAGCTTAGCGCATTAAAGTAGCACACTTATGTTAAATGCAGCATAGCATGCTGAACTTTCAGCTAATTTTATGCATTTATTGCCGCTAAAACGCGATATTTTAGCCAAAATCCGCCCAAACTTAACTTTGGTGAATCGGTGAGCAAAAATGCTAAGATAGTTGTCAAATTCTGCATGACAAAGCCAAATGTCATTGTAAAGAATATGTAAAGTCTGCTTGCAGTAAGGATTACTATGCGTAAATTTAGCGCTTGGGCAACTGCGCTTTGCCTCATGTGTTCGGCGGTCATCGCCGCCCCACCAGAAGCCCCCGCCCCGACTCCGACCACCCCTGCCTTAGAAGAGAGCGCTCCTGCCACCCCGGTGCGTGATGAAAACGGCTTTTATGTCGGTGGTCCGGTCTATGTGTCATATAACAATGAAATCTGGACACGCTCAGGCCCTAGCACCCGCTATCGCATTGTCGGCAGCCTACCTATTGGCACGAAGCTTACCTTTATTGCCTACAGCCGTGACAAGAGCTTTATGCAAGTAGAAGATGAAAACGGTAAACGCTTTTGGATGGGCACGAAGACCTTACAGGCTGAAAATTGTGGTCCGGCCCGCGAGCAAGAGCTGTTGCAACAAATTGCCACCCTGCAAGAAAAACTTAATAACTATGACAGTCAGCTCAAGCGCGAGGTCGATACTCTCAGCAAGAAAAATGCCCGTTTAGAGACGGAAAACAATGGCATGAAACAGGCCATTGCGCAAAAAGATCAGACCATTGAAGAGTTAGATGAATTGCGCCGTGACTATGAAGATCGTTTGCAAACTAAAGAGCTGGATATGCAAATGCGCTGGTGGTTACAAGGTGCGATTATTGCCTTCTGCGGCATCTTGGTAGGCGTGATTTTTGTCTACCTGCCCCGCCCGTCACGCAAGAAAAGACGCGAGCGCTACTAAGCTTTCCTGGTAAGGCGTAGCACAATTGTCTGCGCCTTACCACAACACATCGGCCGGTATCTAAGCTCAAGTTTAAATTTTCTTTTGCCTGTTGCATGCAGGCAATTCCCGCTGTCAACCTAGCAAGTCTGGCCCTTTGCGTGCTACCATCCCCCCTCTTATCTATGGTGTCGCGCACTAAAATGGCGCTAGCACGCCATATTAAATATATAAAAGATAATTTTATACACTTAAAGCTTAATATTATGCACTGCAAATCCGCCCCTGAAATCAAGATATAAAAGCGCATTGCAGACAAAAACTTCAATTTTTTATTTGATCTTTATCACAGATTTTACATAAACTTCATAAGCAATTTAATACACTTCAATTTACAATTTTATTAAATTAATATTTGATTTTCATCATTTTTAATATAGCCTTCATTTTTACCTTAGCAGTAATATAACAATATTGTGCATTTTTAAGCGCAAAAATGTGGACTCATGGCCTGACCTTAAATTTTTATAATTTGCCCATAGCAAGTGCAATTTTGCACTGATTTGCAAGCAAATTACTTATTACTAACTTACAAGCAAATAGGTCAATATTATGCATTTAACTTTCACCTTGCGTCAGCAGGTTGCCTTTGGGCAGGAAGTCCGCTTGCGGTTACATGCACCGCAGCAACTTGAGTTGCCCTTAACCTGCGTGGCCGCAGATAGTTGGCGTGGGCAAATCGAGCTTTTTAGTGAAAAGCAGATCCCGCTTACCTACAGCTATGGCATTTATCAAACCGACGGCCGGCAAGTATCTGCCGAGCCGGCCCGCTTTGCCCATCGCTTACAACTTTTACCTGATTTAAGTAAGGCGCAGGTGGTAGACACTTACCAAGAAAAAGTTGCGCAGTCTTATCTCTTTACCGCGCCCTTCTTTAAGGATGGCTATGATGAGATAACGGTCAAAAAAGGCTCCTTAGTCTTTCGCGCCCGTTGCGCGCTCCCTCGCGGCTTTAGCTTAAAGCTTTGCGGCAGCTCTAGCGCCTTGGGAAGTTGGGATGTCGCCGCGGCCCCTCGCATGACTGAGGTGGCGCCCAACTTTTATATGCTCAGCATCGATAAGGCGCAATTACCTAGCTCCATAGAATTTAAGTTCCTTGCCTGTGACGCAGAGCGCTCCTTGTGGCAAGAGGGCACCAATCATGAATTAAATATCCCTCAAGGCGAGGATACCTATTATCTGCCCGAGCAAACGCTGTACTTTGATCTGCCGCATCCGCGCCTTGCCGGTACTGCCGTGCCGGTATTTTCGCTACGCAGCCGCGGTAGCTGTGGCGTTGGTGACTTTGGTGATTTAAAGCTACTGTTGCAATGGGCAGCGCAATGTCAGCAAAAGATCATTCAGATCCTGCCTATCAATGACACCACCATGACCGGCACCTGGAAGGACTCCTATCCTTACAATGCCATTTCTATCTACGCCTTTCATCCGATGTATCTTGATTTGCGCGCCTTGCCGCCATTGGAAGATGAAAAGGCCCGCGCCGACTTTGAGCGTAAGCGTCAGGAATTAAATGCGCTAGCGCAGGTGGATTATGAGGCGGTTAATACCTTAAAGCGCGACTATTTACGTAAGCTCTATGCCCAAATTGGCACCGCCACCTTGGCAAGCAGCGCCTTTAAAGATTTCTTTGAGGCAAATCAAAACTGGTTATTGCCCTACGCCGTTTTTTCCTATCTGCGCGATCAATATGGCACGGCCGATTTTTCCACTTGGCCGGAGCATAGCTTTGACAAGGTGCAATTGCAAGCTTTAAGCACTCCCAATAGCCGTGCCTATCGTGAAATTGCCTTCTACTATTTTCTGCAGTTTGAGCTGCACTGTCAGTTACTTGACGTCAGCCGCTTGGCGCGCAGCTTAGGCATTGCTCTTAAAGGCGATATTCCCATTGGCGTGAGCCGCACCTCAGTGGAGGCCTGGGTCGAGCCCTATTACTTTAATTTAAATGGTCAGACCGGTGCTCCGCCCGATCCCTTTGCCGCCAATGGCCAAAACTGGGGTTTTCCGACCTATAACTGGGACGTGATGAAACAAGACGGCTATGCCTGGTGGCGCAAGCGCTTTACCAATATGGCCCGCTATTTTTCGGCCTATCGCATTGACCATATTTTAGGTTTCTTCCGCATTTGGCAGATCCCTTTACACGCCGTGCATGGTCTGCTGGGGCATTTTGAACCGGCCCTGCCCTTTGATCTGGACGAAATTGCCCAATTTGGCCTGCATTTGTCCCCGGACTTTATGACAAAGCCCTTTATCAATGACGAGCTTATCCAAAAGCTCTTTGGTGCTGAAAGTGCGGCGGTCAAGGCCAAGTTCCTAAATCATGCCCATCATGACATTTACACGCTCAAGCCCGAGTTTGCCACGCAGCGTCAGGTCGAGGCTTTCTTTAAAGGCCTTGATGATGAGCGCAGTACCAAGTTGCGTGATGGCTTATATAGCCTTATTAGTGACGTGCTTTTTGTGGAAGATGAAAAGCGTCCGGGCACCTATCATCCGCGCATTAGCGTAATGGATGACTATGTGTTCACCCGCCTGCAACCAAGCGAGCAAGAAGCATTCCATCGCCTCTACGATCACTATTTCTACAGCCGCCACAATCAATTTTGGTATGAGCAGGCGAAGGCTAAGTTGCCGCTGCTTATCAATTCCACCCCGATGCTCACCTGCGGTGAAGATCTGGGCATGGTGCCTGAATGTGTACCTTGGCTGATGCATGAGTTAGAAATTTTAAGTCTTGAGATTGAGCGTATGCCCAAGGCTTTGGGACAGAGCTTTAACCTGCCGGAAAATTGCCCGGAGATGGCGGTGTGTACCACCGGCACCCATGATATGAACACGCTGCGCAGCTGGTGGAAAGAAGATAAGGCTTTAACCGAGCGCTACTTCCATGAAGTCTTACACCATAACGGTACGGCCCCACAGGAGTTAACGGGCGCCTTATGTCGTGAAATTGTAGAGCGCCACTTAAAGAGTAAGGCCTTGCTCTGTGTCCTGCCGCTACAGGATTGGCTTGGGATCTCCGAGCGTTTACGCGCCCCTGATGCTAATAGTGAGCGCATCAATGTGCCGGCTATCCCGCGCTATTACTGGCGCTGGCGCATGCACCTTAACTTAGAAGATTTAATTAAAGAAACCGCCTTCAATCAAGAACTGTCCGCCATGATTGCTGACAGTGGGAGAAACTAAGATGACTCCTTTAAAACCGATGCCCGACTTACCTTTTTTTAAACTGTGGAACATCAGCTTTGGCTTCTTTGGCATACAGATTGCCTATGCCATGCAAAGTGCCAACATTAGCCGTATTTTCGCCACTTTAGGCGCCGATCCGCACAATCTAAGTTTCTTTTGGATCTTGCCGCCCCTGATGGGCATTATCGTGCAACCTATCATCGGCATTTTAAGTGATAGGACTTGGACGCGCTTGGGTCGTCGCATCCCTTACCTCTTTATCGGCGCCTTCTTTGCCGTGGCGGTCATGTGTCTGTTACCCAATGCCGGCTCCTTTGGCATGGGCGTGGCGGCTGCCATGATCTTTGGTTTATGTGCGTTGATGTTGCTGGACACCTCCATCAATATGGCCATGCAGCCCTTTAAGATGATGGTAGGTGACATGGTCAATGCCAAGCAAAAAGGCCTGGCCTACTCCATCCAAAGCTTTTTGTGCAATGCCGGTAGCTTAGTGGGCTATGTGTTCCCCTTTGTCTTTGCCACCATTGGCATTAGCAATATTGCCGATAAGGGGGTGGTCCCGGATTCGGTGATTTACTCCTTCTACATTGGCGCCTTAATCTTAATCTTGTGCGTAATCTACACCACCATCAAGGTCAAGGAATATCCGCCGGAACTCTATGCCCAATATCATGGCATCGAAAAGACGCAGCAGGCTGAAAAGGTCGGCATCTTCACCTTGCTTGCAAAGGCTCCGCGCACCTTCTGGACGGCAGGTTTAGTGCAATTTTTCTGTTGGATGGCTTTCATGTTTATGTGGACCTACACGAATGGCTCCATTGCTCTTTCAGCCTTTGATGCCCCGCTGACCACCGTCGATAATGTAGTCTTAATTGATACCCAATCGGCGGAATATCAGGCCGCCGGCAACTGGGTGGGCATTCTTTTTGCCGTGCAGGCCATTGGCTCGGTGCTGTGGTCGATGGTGATCCCGCTGTTTAAAAACATCAAGCAAGCCTATGTGGCAAGCTTAGTCTTAGGCGGGATTGGCTTTATCTCCATCTATTTCATGCACGATAAGTATCTGCTCTTTATCTCCTATCTGCTCATTGGCGCGGCTTGGGCCGGCATGTTGGCCATTCCCTTTACCTTAGTGACCAATGCCTTAAAGGGCGGCCATCTGGGCACTTACTTAGGCCTCTTTAATGGTACCATCTGCGTCCCGCAGATTGTGGCAGCATCCTTAGGTGGCTTAGTCTTACGTGCCTTAACCCAAGAGGGCCAACCGGCGCCGGAGATTTTGATGCTGGTGCTTGCCGGAATCTTCTTGCTCATCGGCGCACTGTGCGTTAAATTCATTCGCACCGAGCAATAACATTATGCTTTAAGCTCATTACGGCTGTAGTCTCATTAAGACTACAGCCTAAGAGCAAATCTCGAGGAATGTCGCCATGAGTCCCATCCCTAGCCGCGAGCTGAAAGAAAAAATCCGCCATGGCAATCAACTCTTCCCCATTGCCGGCTATTTGTGGGCCGGGGGCGAGGTTGCGGAAAATGTCAACTTACATTGGCATTCAGAAATCGAAATTATTCGCGTATTGCGCGGTAACTTTACCTTACAAGTAAATTTAGATGAAATCCCCTTACATGCCGGGAATTTAGTCCTCATTCCGGCCAATATGCTTCACGGCATGATCTTGCCCACCGATTGTATTGAAGATGCCTTGCTTTTTAATGCCAAGACCATTGCGCTCTCGTCCTTTGATGAAGTGGAAAAAGACATTTTGGAAGCGCTGTCGTCAGGTAAAATGCCGTTGCCTCCCATCATTACGCGGGAGCATGCTTTGTATCCGCAGATTTCCACCTTAATGGATGAAGCCTTTACCTGTCTTAAAGACAATAGCCCCGCGGCACGTTTGCGCGTTAAGGCGCGCTTACTGGAGATTTTGGCCTTGATTTATGACAGCGGGCTGTTAGAACGCCATCTCATTAAACCAAGTGCCCGTCATGATGATGCCGAAGATAAATTAAAGTCCCTGCTTGCCTATATCAACGATCACTATACCGAAGAGCTGTCGGTCAATGCCGCTGCCACGCGCTTACATTTCACTAAGCCCTATTTCTGCCGCTTCTTTAAAAAGGCCACCGGCATGAGCTTTGTTGAATATGTCAACGATTTGCGTCTGCGCAGGGCGGCGCATGAATTGGTACAAGGACAGCGCGATATCATTGAGCTGGCCGGTGATTACGGCTTTGCCAACGTCAGCTACTTCTACCGCTTGTTTAAACAAAAATTTAAGACCACCCCGCAGGCCTATCGCAAAACGCATCGTCTACCTTAAGCTTGCACCGGCACGGCAAAATTGTTTATGCTCAGTGGCATTTACAGGAGCACAAGTTTGCCATGCACATTTATTTAGTCGGCGGCGCCGTCCGCGATCAATTGTTAGGTCTTAAAGCCTACGATAAGGATTATGTGGTCACCGGAGCCCGTCCCGAGGATTTATTGGCCCAAGGCTTTAGCCAAGTGGGCAAAGACTTTCCGGTATTCTTACATCCTCTCACCCATGAAGAATATGCGCTGGCGCGTACCGAGCGTAAGTCCGGGAGCGGTTATACCGGTTTTATCTGTGCCTTTGGCCCCGAGGTGAGCTTAGAGGAGGATTTAAAGCGCCGCGATTTGACTGTCAATGCGATGGCACGTGATGAAGAGGGAAATCTAATTGACCCCTATGGCGGCCTTGCTGATCTTAAAGCGCGCATCTTACGGCATGTGTCACCGGCCTTTGTCGAAGATCCGCTACGGGTGCTGCGTGCCGCCCGCTTTGTGGCCAAGCTGGCCCCGTTTAATTTCACCTTGCATCCCACTACCGCACAATTGTTACGCGATATGGCCGCAAGTGGTGAGCTTAACGCGCTGACCCCTGAGCGCTGTTTTATGGAAGTACATAAGGCCATGTCCACGGCCGCCCCGGAGCGCTTTTTTAGCACCTTGCATCAATGCCAGGCTTTGCCTGCAGTAATGCCGGAAATGGCCGCCTTATTTGTAAGCCCCTCGAGCCTAAATCCTGACCTATCGGCCTTTGAGCGTGGGGCACAGGCCCTTGCCTTAATAAAAGATAAGGTAAGTGATCCGGCCTTACGTTTTGCCACCCTCGCCCATGATCTTGGCGCGCAGGATCTGCAAACTTTAAGTAGCCGCATGCATTTGCCCAAGGATTATCAAGAGGCGGTGCGCTTAGTGCACCTATCCTTGCCTCTATGGCAGCACTTGCCGCAGGCTACGGCCACTGACATCTTAGCGCTCTTTACGCGCCTTGATTTATATCGTCGGCCTCAACGCCTAGAGCAGATTGTGCCTATTTTAGGCGCCTTAAGTGCCACCTTGGGCCAGGATACGCAGACCCGAGCTCAAGCCTTGCAGCAAATTTTTGGGCTTACGCAAGAGGTGCAAGTACAGGCTTTGGTGCAACAAGGCCTTAAGGGTAAGGCCATTGGCGAGGCTGTGGCCAGGTTGCGCCTTGGCATGATTAGTGATTTTTGTGCCGCGCAACCTGACGCCCTGCTTTAGAGGGCAAAATAAGATAAGTACAATAAGGCAGCGCCTAAAACCAAGCGATAAATGACAAAGAGTGCCATGCCCGATTTGGAGATGTACTTCATAAATAAATGAATGACGCAGATGGCGGTAATAAAGGATAAGAACACGCCAATAAGCATCTCCATCGGATCCACGACCGCAAGCTCAGGGTGGGTGTAGAGCTTAAGGCCTTCAAGCAATCCTGAGGCCAGAATAATGGGAATGGAGAGCAAGAAGGAAAAGCGTGCTGCCGCCTCTGGGCGCAGGCCTAAGAATAAACCTGCCGTTAAGGTAATGCCTGAGCGCGAAGTACCCGGAATGAGGGCAATGGCTTGGGCACAGCCGATAATCAGCGTCTGCTTTAAAGTCAGATGACTTAAGGTATCGGCGCGCTCCCCCATCATGGTCTGAATCGAGCGCCAGCACAGCTTACGATTACAGTAAGAAGCAAGTCCCAAGAGCAAACCAAAGAAGATGGTGGTAAAACCGATAAGTTGCATCGAGCGGGCGGCAGTGGAGACTAAATCTTCAAATAAAAGACCGCATAAACCTGCCGGAATGGTGCCGATAATGATAAACCAGCCGAGCTTACTTAAGGAATTTAACCGGCGCTTGACGATGGATTCAAGCGTGGCTACGGCAATTTTTACCAAATCAGTCAGATAGTAAAAAATGACGGCCAATAAAGTACCGACATGAACGGCCACATCAAAGGCCAGCCCCTGATCGGGCCAGCCTAAGACTTGACTTGGCAAAATTAAATGAGCGCTGGAAGATACCGGCAAAAACTCGGTAATACCTTGCAACAGCGCCAATACCACAATGTGGGTAAGATCCATTATCCCTAGCTCCAATCCGGGCACGGACGCGACCAGTCAAAGTCGTACTTCTCCACCCGCATTTTGCTGGGCAGACGCGGTGACATTTCGGCCCAAATCTCGCTAATAGGTAACTTTAACAGCGGATGAATGATATTAGGATTGAGCTCGCACAGCGGGCAGAGCACAAAAGGATAATCCTGAATATCATGGCGCGGTAACTTGCACGGCGTGGTGGTCACCACATCATCATACAGGAGCACATCGATATCCAGACGACGCTTAATGCCGAAATTGGTGCCATTGAAGAACATCATCTCGGTACCGGCCTGTTGTTCAATCTCCGTTAACGCGGCGACTAAATCATCTAAGGACAGATCGGTCTGACCTCCGACCACCATATTAAGATAATCCGGCTCAGCCTCACGAATGGCATGACTCTGCCATACCGAAGACTGGGCATAAACGGCAAACAGGGGCTCTAATTTGGCTTTGGCAAAAAGCAACGCATTTTCACGATTTAAATTGGAGCCAATCCCCAGATATACTTGAGCCATAAATGATTTCCTCACCTAGTTTTGCAAAATTCGATGCCGGTACCGACAGTATGCGGTACCGCCTGGGTTTTCGTCAGACGCAAGGTCACTGCCAAAGCGGCAGGGTAACGCGCCAAAATCAAATCGGCAAGCTCTACTGCCAACTCTTCAAGTAAGCGCGCTTGACGCTTTACCACAAAATTACTGATGTCTTGGGCGATAGCGGCATAATCAAGCGATAAAGATAAATCGCCCTGCCGCCCGGCCTGCTCTAAAGTTGGGCACTGCAAACTGACATCAATGATAAGTTCTTGGGCATTTACGCGCTCGTGCGGATAAATGCCGATGATGCAGTTGACCTTAAGCCCGTGAATGAAGATCTGTGAGCTCACAGCGCCTCCAAGGTATCAAGTGGCCAGCGCGGGAAGACATCGACTTTAAGTCCAGCGCGCACGCCGGCTTTAAAGCGCAACATGCCCGCCTGTGCGATCATCGCCCCATTGTCGGTACAAAATTCTTTGCGGGCAAAAAACACCTGCCCGCCCCGCTTGGCCATGAGGGCACTCAGCCCTTGGCGAATGGCACTGTTGGCGCTCACGCCACCGGCGGCCACCAAGGTATTAAGCCCACATTGTTCTAAAGCACGCGCGCACTTTTTCACCAAGGTCTCGCATACAGCCTGCGTAAAGCAAGCGGCAATATCGGAGCGCACCTTATCATCATAGTGCCCATCATCCTTAGCCTGATGGACGGCATTTAATACCGCCGTCTTAAGCCCGGCAAAGCTAAAATCAAGATTGGGTCTATCTACCATCGGGCGCGGGAAATGATAGGCCTTAAGATCACCGCCTTGGGCCAGTTTTTCCAAATACGGCCCACCCGGGTACGGCAGTCCCAAGAGCTTGGCGGTCTTATCAAAAGCCTCACCTACCGCATCATCCACCGATTGGCCTAAAAGCTCATAGTCACCAGGGGCGCTTACCTTAATGAGCATGGTATGCCCGCCTGAAACTAACAGCGCCACAAAGGGGAAAGAGGGCTTGGGATCATCAAGGAGTGGGGCTAATAAATGCCCTTCCATATGATGCACCGGAATGGCCGGGATATTGAGCGCATAGGCCAAAGAGCGCGCTGCCATGGCGCCAACTAAGAGCGCCCCAATCAGCCCCGGGCCTGCGGTATAGGCAATAGCGTCATAATCTTTAAGTTGCATTCCTGCCTGTGCCGTCACTTGACGCACCAGCGGAACCACGCGTTTGATATGATCGCGGCTGGCCAATTCCGGCACCACGCCGCCATATTCGGCATGCATCGGAATTTGGGTATGCAGCGCATGGGCCAGAAGTCCCAACTTATCATCATAAACAGCAGCTCCGGTTTCATCGCAGGAGCTTTCAATTCCTAAAACGCGCATAACATCCTAAAAACATAAAGTTGGACAGAAAACTTGCTAATTTTAGCAGACTTGAAACAAATTTTGTGCGTGACTTCAGCTTAAGCTTATTGTATAATCCGCGTGTTTTTTAACTTTAGCAGCCTCGCATGTCTGAGACTGCCCGTTGTAATTTATAAGTGAGGTGGTTTTCCACATGCCAGTCATTAAAGTACGTGAGAACGAGCCGTTTGACGTTGCCTTAAGACGTTTTAAGCGCTCCTGCGAGAAGGCCGGTATCCTGGCCGATGTCAGAGCCCGTGAGTTTTATGAGAAGCCCACTACCGTGCGTAAGCGCGCCAAGGCTTCTGCTATCAAGCGTCACGCCAAGAAGATGGCCCGCGAGAATGCGCGCCGTACACGGCTTTATTAAGCGCGCTTTGCGGTTTTAACCGTTGACTGCGCAGGCGATGTGCTTAAAGCCATCGCAACCCTTGGGGGCCGCCTAGCGGCCCTTTTCTTTTGTCGGCCAGAAATGCCGTATCACTTGCTTTACCTGCGTACGCTGGGACAATAAGAGCCCCAACATAGTAAGCCCCATCCCAAAACTAGCCTGCAAGGTCAGCCTTTCTTGTAAAAAGATCATTGCCGCCACCACGGTAACCACAGGAGCTGCATATAAATAAGGTGAAGCCTGCATAGTGCCGATAAGCTCTAGCGCATAATTCCAGGTAAAAAAGCACAATGCCGACGCGCCCAAACCCAAAAAGAGCAAATTGCCCCAATTAGCCGGCTCAAGTAAGACTGCCGGGTCAAAGCCACAGTCAAATATCCAGGTAAAAGGCACCATCCCTATCAGGCCGTAGACAAAGATGCGCCTGGTAATAAGTGGCATCGGATAGCCAAAGCTGGCGGCTTTACGTACCGCCAACGAGTAAAAGCCCCAAATAGCCGAGGCTGCTACGGCCAGGCCATCGCCTAAGGGGTTGATGTCAACCTCAAGGGAGTTGACACTAAGTAGCGCAATACCGGACATGGCACAGATAAAACCTGCCACAAAACCACGCGGGAGAGGTGCTTTGCTTCCAAAGAAGCGATCGACGAGGGCGCAGAACATTGGCGCTGAGCCCAAGATAATGCCGACATTAGCAGCCTGCGTGAAGGTTAGGGCCGTATTTTCCAGTAAAAAGTAAAGGGTGACCCCGCATAAGCCCGCGGCCACTAGGGTTAGCTCGTGCTTCAGGCCCAAAAACGGCAAACGGCGCGGCATAATGAAGGTCAGCGCCAATGCCCCCAATAAAAAGCGCAAAATTAAGATATCCAGCGGACTGAAGGTTTCCAACAATACCTTAGTGGAGATAAAGGTGGTCCCCCACACCAGCATGGTAAAGCAGGCAATAGCATGCCCGAGAACTTGTGCATTCATCGCAAAAATTATTGCTAAAGAGCCTGAGCCTCTTTATATCCTAGGCAGTCTAGGCTATGGCCTAATTTAGTAAATATAAATATATAAAAATTTAATATATTTAATCAAAGCGTTATACCGCCACCCTACGCGCAAAAATCCCCCACTTCTTGCCCGAAGGTGAGGGATTTATGCCCCAAAGTTTAAGCTTGCGGCAACATTTGAGCTAATTTGCGCGGCAAGCCGTTAAACGAGCCATTGCTCATACACAAGATGACGGTATGAGGCTGCAATTTAGCGCTTAAGCTTTGTAGCATGTGGTCAAAGTCGGTAAATACCTGAAAGGGCTGAGGACAGCCCTGTAGCGCCGCGGCGACATCAAAATGCACCGCCGGGCCCTGATAGACCACCACCTCATCGGCAGCGCCAAAGGCCTTAGGCAGCAACTGTGCGTTAGCGCCCATCTTCATGGAATTAGAGCGCGGCTCAAAGACGGCAATGATATGCGCCTTCGGCCCTACCTTGGCGCGCAGCCCCTGCAAGGTAGTAGCAATCGCGGTCGGATGATGGGCAAAATCATCGTAAATGGCGCTATCAGCATGCGCGGCAACAAGCTCCAAACGCCGCTTGGGCAGTTTAAAGGTCGCTAAAGCCTGCGCTGCCTGCAGCGGATCAATGCCAATGCAAGAAGCGGCGGCAATGGCGGCTAAGGCATTTTTTACATTATGCATGCCACAACAAGGCAGTGTCACCTTACCAAGGGCAGAGCCGTGCTGACATAAAGTAAAGCTTGAACCGTCAGCGGCCATATCCTGAGCATCAAAACCCTCAGCATTGCCGATAACTACTTTATGGCTCCACAGTCCGCGACTTAAGACATCGGCTAAATTGGCATCATCATAAGGTACCACCACACTGCCCCGCCCGGGGATGGTGCGCACTAAGTGATGAAATTGCTTTTTAATCGCTTCAATATCATCAAAGATATCGGCATGGTCATACTCCAAATTATTAAGAATGGCCACGCTAGGATGATAGTGAACAAACTTCGAGCGCTTATCAAAGAAGGCGCAATCATATTCGTCAGCTTCAATGACAAAATATGGGCTGTCAGTCGCCCGCGCCCCTTGTTGAAAGTTCTCCGGCACCCCGCCAATTAAAAAGCCAGGGTGCTTACCGGCGCACTCTAAAATCCAAGTCAGCATCGCGGTGGTGGTGGTTTTGCCATGAGTTCCGGCTACCGCCAGCACTTCCTTGTCCTTTAAATAATGCTCATACAGCCATTGCGGGCCTGAGGTATAGGGCCACTTTTCATTGAGCATGCGCTCAATGACCGGCATCCCGCGCTTCATCACATTGCCTACCACAATAAGATCCGGCTTGAGATCAAGTTGCGCCGCATCAAAACCTTCCATGATTTCAATGCCGGCTGCGGCAAGCTCAGTGCTCATCGGCGGATAAACATTGCGATCGCAACCTGACACCCGATGGCCAGCCGCTTTAGCAATTAAGGCCAGACCGCCCATAAAGGTGCCGCAAATACCTAAGATATGAATATGCATAATTTACTCAGCTGCCTGCGTGTCACACTTTAAGTATTTTTCAAAATAGCGGTTATAGCGCCCCACCGGCTTGCCATCTTGCATTTCGATGACATAGATAGGAGTCTCTTGTGCATCGCCCCAAGCCAAGGCCTTATCGGCGCCCAAGACCATCAGGCCAGTATCTAAGGCATCCGTCACTAAGGCATTGCGCCCTATCACCGTCACCGACACCGTGTGATGATCGATAGGATGTCCCGTTTGCGGATCGATAATATGGGAATAGCGCTTACCGGTTGCTTTATCCACAAAGTAATTACGATAGGAGCCGGCTGTCGACATTGCCTCTTGATGCGGGCACACCACCGCAAAAGGCTGTCCATCAGGATTTACGGGATTGACGATACCCACACGCCAGGGTTTACCGGAGGGGTTAAGCCCCTTGGTGCGAATAGCTCCGGCAATGGAAACCAAATAGTTGCCAATGTGTTTACTATCTAAATAATTGGCCACCAAATCAGCGCCCAAGCCCTCCCCTACGGTGGAAAGGTCCAATTGCACGCGCGGATCGCGCTTTTCTAAAAAGGCTACCCCGCCGATATAGCGCACTGCATATTTATCCATGCCCACATAGTTGTGCGCCGCTTGAATTTGCTGCTCGGTAGGTACCTTATTAGGGCGCCCATCGGTACCAAAACCCCATAAATTGACCAAGGGGCCAATGGAGATTTCAGTCGCCCCGCCAATGCGTAGGGATTGACGATTGACCTCTTCTATCACATGCGCCAAATAGGTGGACACCTGCATGGGCTCAGAATTTTTACGCTGATTAAAGCGGGAAATTTCACTTTGCTTGTCAAAAGTGGAAATGGCATCAATCACCTGCGCAAATTGCGCCTCAGCATCTTGTTTTAATTGCGCACTGCCACCAGGGTAATCTCCTGGTATGGTGATGTTATAAAAAGTTCCCATGGTCTGCCCGGCCACGGTGACTGCAGTGGGGGTCTGCTTACTTGCGCTGCCATCAGGTCCACAGGCACTTATCAAAGTGGCACTTAAGGCAAAGCCTAGCGCAGCGAGCATTTTAAACTTCAAGCTCATGTCCTGTCCTTTTAAATTTGCTTATGCTCAATTTTAAGATCAGCTTGGCATTTTTTACCCGGCTTATGCTGTTTATTGCCGGCAAAACCGCAATTTAAGGTACAAGCGGCACAGGTCAGGCCTTCTAAAGCCGCATGCGCCTCTTCCTCTGACTGCAAAGGTCGTCCGCGAGCGATGAAGGACAGTGCCAAAGCACCGACAAATAAGATAAAGAAGATAAATGAAACCAAATAAATCATAGCGGCAACTTCCTTAAGTCATCTTTAATGCCCGCCGTCTTAACTGTAAAACTGCGGCTTATGCATCCATAAAAGTATATAATACAGCGTTTATTTTAGACGAGCCTGATGTCTGCTTTTCCTCAGGTTTGTAAAAGAATTTTTTTCATGAAGATCTATACACAGGAAAGTTAAATGCGTACCAGTCGTTATCTCTTATCTACCTTAAAGGAAAACCCGACTGAAGCTGCGGTCATCAGCCATCGTCTGATGCTCCGAGCCGGTCTTATTCGCCAGATTGCCTCCGGCATTTACACCTGGCTACCTACCGGTTTGCGCGTATTACATAAAGTCGAGCGCATTGTGCGCGAGGAAATGAATCGCGCTGGAGCCATCGAAGTCTCGATGCCGGTGGTGCAACCGTCTGAGCTGTGGAAAGAAAGTGGCCGCTATGACAAATATGGTCCCGAGTTATGCCGTCTTAAGGATCGTAAGCAAAATGAGTTCGTCTTAGGCCCGACCCATGAAGAAGTGATCACAGCCATCGCCCGCCGCGAGATTAAGTCCGCCCGTCAATTACCGCTTAATCTCTATCAGATTCAAACCAAGTTTCGCGATGAAATCCGCCCGCGCTTTGGCGTGATGCGTGGCCGTGAGTTCTTAATGAAGGATGCTTATTCCTTCCATATTGACCATGCCTCCTTAGAGCAGACCTATCAGGATATGTATGATGCCTACAGCCGCATCTTCACCCGCTTAGGGCTGGATTTCCGCCCGGTGGAGGCCGACACCGGCGCCATTGGCGGTAATCACTCCCATGAGTTCCAAGTGCTAGCCGATGCCGGCGAGGACACTATTGTCTTCTCAGATGGCTCTGATTACGCGGCCAATATTGAAATGGCCGAGACCATTGAAGTAGGTGAGCGTCCGGCTGTGGGAGCGGCCTGCAGCAAGGCCGCAACCCCGGGCTGCCACACCGTCGATGAGGCGGCACAGGCCTTGGGGCTTGACGCCAATCAAGTGTTAAAGAGCCTTATTGTTCGCGGTGAGCGCGATGAAAACGGCAAATATGAGCTGATTATGTGCTGCCTAAAGGGCAATCAGGAGCTCAATGAGGTTAAGGCCGGCAAGGTAAAGGGCCTGTCCAATCCGCTGGAGTTTGCCACCGATGAAGAAATCTCCGCCTTCTGTGGCTCGCATCCGGGCTCACTAGGCCCCGTGGGCTTCAAGGGCCGCATCTTAGTAGATAGAGCTGCCGATAAGATGGGCAATTTTGCCTGTGGTGCCAATGAAGATGGCTATCACTTAATCAATGTCAATTGGGATAGAGATGTGCCGCACTACGAAGTGTGCGATCTGCGCAATGTCGAGGAAGGTGATTTAAGCCCGGATGGCAAGGGTCACTTACATCTGCGCAAGGGCATTGAAGTAGGTCAGGTCTTTATGCTCGGCACTAAGTACTCACAGGCAATGAATGCCGTGGTGATGGATGAAAACGGCAAGTCCATCCCGATGGAAATGGGTTGCTATGGTATCGGCGTGACCCGTGTGATCGCCGCGGCCATCGAGCAGCATCATGACGAGCGCGGCATTATTTGGCCCAAGAGCATGACGCCGTTTGATGTTTCCATCATCGCCATCAAGCCCGGTCGTTGTCCGGCCGTGCATCAGGCAGCTGAAGATCTTTATGCCAAGCTTGAGGCCTTAGGCATTGAAGTACTCTATGACGATCGCGATGAGCGTCCGGGGGTGATGTTTGCCGATGCCGAGTTAATTGGTATTCCGCACATCATCACCATCGGCGAGAAATCCTTGGCAAACGGCGAGCTGGAGTACAAAGATCGCCGTACCGGAATTAAGGAAAATGTAGCTATCGCCGATATGGTGGCCTTTATCCAACAGAAGTTACAGGCCTAAGCGCCATTAGTGACTTACACATGCGGGGTTAGACTTCAGCCCCGCATGTACCACCTGCAAGGCACAGCAATTTACCTGCCTCATCCCCTGCCGTAATTGCGCCTGCATGCGCTCTTTATCAATCGTCGATCCTAAATGGGTCATTAAGGTTTGCAAAGCCAAAAGAGCACGTTCACCCTCAAAGCGGTGTACTATGCCATCTCCACACAGGCTACGGTAAAAACAAGTAGAGGCACAGGCACTGTCCTTAAGGCCTAACTTATAATCTAAGATAATGCTAAAGCCCACCTGCGGCTGTTGTTGTAGCAGCGTATAACGCCGCCCAGCTTGCGCGCCATGAAAAATAAGGTAAAGCTCATTATCAAGCTCTAAGGGCGCATAATTTACCGGCACTGCATAGGGATAAGGCTTGTCGTTAAGGGCCAAAGTCATCACCTGCCCCGTGTAAAAGGCTTGTGTGACCGCCGTAAGATCATTGCAAGAACGTGCGCTGCGGCGCATTTTCACTAAAGAAAACATTAGATTTAACCTATAGTTACCTTTTTTGCATATTTTACTTAATAAAAACTGTGAGCATAATCAAATTTTACTGATGTAAGCGTTTTCAAAAACTGAAAATCTTATATTTTTATTTATTTGATTTAAAAATATTTTTCATGGTTTTAACCGTGTAAATATAATTATAACTTCTTTATATAGTTTAATATTTAGTTTAAAAAAGTATGCTCAAGCTCTCATTTTCACTCCTCATAAATCGCTAGTATAACGGACAGTCACAAGGATGTGTTTTTTGGAGGATATTATCCATGAAGAAGACCTTAACCGCTCTGGCTGCCGGCGTCATCATGGCAACTGTAGCTGCTACTTCCGCTCAGGCTGCTGACGACGTCTTAATCGGCTCCTGCATTTACAAGTTCGACGATACTTTCATGACCGGCGTACGTAACAATATGCAGAAGGCTGCCGATGAGTTAGGTGCAGAGATTGAGCTGGTGGATTCGCAGAACCGTCAGCCGGCCCAGAACGATCAGGTAGATACCTTCATCACCAAGGGCGTAACCGCCTTAATCGTCAACCCGGTAGATAGAAGTGCCGCCGGCCCGCTTGTTGACAAGGCCAAGGCTGCTTCCCTGCCTATCGTCTTTATCAACCGTGAGCCGGATAAGGCTTTACTTGATAACTGGGATCAGGCTTGGTACGTCGGCGCTAAGGCTGAAGAGTCCGGCACCATCGGCGGCGAGCTGATTGCTGACTACTTCAAGAGCCACCCGGAAGCTGATAAGAACGGCGACGGCGTGCTGCAGTACATCTTAATTAAGGGCGAGCAAGGCCATCAGGATGCCACCTTACGCTCAGAGTACTGCGTCAAGGCGATGAAGGATGCCGGCTTGAAGATCGAAGAGATCGGTGCTGACAACGCCAACTGGGATAAGGTACAGGGCCACGACAAGATGAAGAACTTCATCACCTCTAAGGGCATTGATGCCATTGAGGCGGTGCTGGCTAACAACGACGATATGGCCTTAGGAGCCATTGAAGCCTTAAAGTCTGAAGGCTACAACACCGGTAAAGATCCGTCGAAGTTCATCCCGGTAGTCGGTGTGGACGCCACTGCTCCGGCCCTGCAGGCTATTGCCAACGGCCAGATGCTCGGTACTTCCTTAAACGACGCCTACAATCAGGGCACCGCTGCCGTCCGTATTGCCGTACAGGCCTCTAAGGGCGAGCCGGTTACCGATGAGGCGATTGGCTATAAGATCACCGATGGCAAGTATGTCTGGATTCCTTACGTCAAGGTAACCAAGGACAATTATAAGGATTTCATGTAATTAAATCCTAATTTGGCCGCAAACCCTCTGCTTTGCGCAGGGGGTTTTGAGTTTAAGCATAAGGTGAGGAACATTCTCAATGACAGAATATGTGCTTGAGATGAACAACATTGTCAAGCGTTTCCCCGGTGTACTGGCACTTGATCATGCCAATTTAAAAGTACGCCCGGGCACGGTCCACGCCCTGATGGGTGAAAATGGTGCCGGTAAGTCGACGCTGATGAAATGTCTGTTCGGTCTGTATCACCCTGATGAAGGCGAAATTATCTATCAGGGCAAAAAGATTACAGACATCCCAAATACAAAAGCAGCTCTTGGCATGGGTATTACCATGATCCATCAGGAGTTGCACCCGATCCGTTTCCGTCCGGTGATGGAAAATGTTTGGATCGGTCGCTTCCCGTTAAAATATGGCTTTGTTGATCACGCCAAGATGTATCAGGATACGGTGGACTTATTTAAGACCATTGGCCTGAATGTTGATCCGCTCGCCCGCGCCGGTACGGTTTCACCGTCTAACTTGCAATTAGTAGAAATTGCGCGCGCTATTTCTTATAACGCCAAGATCATCATTATGGATGAGCCGACCTCGTCCTTAACGGAAAACGAAGTTGAATATCTCTTTAACATCATCAATAAGTTAAGAGCTGAAGGTCGCTCCATCATCTACATTTCACACAAGATGGAAGAGATCTTACGCATTTCTGATGATGTAACCATCATGCGTGACGGTAAATACGTCGGTACTTGGGCAGCTAAGGATATCGATCAAGACTTCATCATTCGTAAGATGGTAGGTCGTGACATGACCAATCGCTTCCCGCCGCGTGAAAGTGCTCCGGAAAAAGAAGTGGTGCTTAAAGTCGAGCACTTATCCGCAGCTGCCAAGCGCTCCTTTGTCGATGTCAATTTTGAGCTCCATAAGGGCGAAATCTTGGGTATCGGCGGTCTCGTTGGCGCACAACGTACTGAGCTGGTCGAAAGTATCTTCGGTCTGCGTCCGGTGCGTGAAGGCAAGATCTACAAAAACGGCCAAGAGATTCATATTCACTCGGTGCGCGATGCCAAGAAAAATGGTATTGCCCTCTTAACTGAAGAGCGTCGTCAAAACGGTATTTTCGGTATTCTGTCCATTTTGGATAATACCGTGATTGCTGCACAACAGCAGTTTGCGCATATGGGTGTGCTCGATAATGCCAAGCGTGCCCCGGCAGCTGCCACCTCGTGTAAAGATCTCAACGTCAAGATGCCGAATCTGGAAACTCCGATCAAGAACCTGTCCGGTGGTAATCAGCAAAAGGTGTTGATCGCCCGTTGGTTGTTGACCAATTCTGACATCATTATTTTCGATGAGCCGACCCGTGGTATTGACGTGGGTGCTAAGTACGAAATCTATACCCTAATGCTCGATCAGATTAAGCAAGGCAAGTCCATCATCATGATCTCCTCTGAAATGCCGGAGCTCATGGGTATGTCCGATCGCATTATGGTGATGTGCGAAGGCCACGTTACCGGCTTTGTGGATAAAGAACACTTCGACCAGGTAGAAATCATGCGCCTGGCCTCATCTTTTAAATAACAGGAGCTATTAAATGTCCAGTGTTATCACTAGAAGCAGCTACCGCAAAAGCCTGATCGGCCTTGGTGCCCTGATCCTGCTTTTAGGCATCGCGCTGCACTTTGTTGCCATCAAGACGCTCTACGATCTGCCGATTATCATGATGATCGTAGGCTTGTGGATCGCCATTCAAAACGCTTACCGCTTCTATCATCCCGGTGGGCATACTGATGATATTGAGCTTAATGCCAAGACCTTAAATAATGTGCTGACCAATTACGCCATTATTATCGCCATGGTGGTCTTAGTCTTCATCATCTGCGTCCTGCAACCGCGCTTCATGCAAATTCGTGTGGTGCTCGATATTATGACGCAGTCCTCCACCAAGCTCATTATTGCCTTAGGTATCTGCTTTACCTTAATCATCGCCGGATGCGATCTGTCAGCCGGTCGTATTGTAGGTTTAGCTGCCGTGGTCTCCACTTCAATGTTGCAGACCTCCGACTATGCCAACCGCTTCTTCCCGGATCTGGCACAGTTACCGCTGTTTATCCCTATCATCATCGCCATCTTGATTTGTATGGTCTTTGGTGCGTTAAACGGCTTCTTGGTCGCGCAATATGAGATGCACCCGTTCATTGCCTCCTTGGCCACCTCGGTTATTGTTTATGGTAGCTGCTCGCTGTACTTCGACCTGCCGCCTAACAATTCCCAGCCGATTGGTGGTGTGCGTCCGGACTTTGCCGCTTTAGGTCAGACTAAGTTCTTCCAGTCAGGCTCCTTCCCGGGCATCTCCATTCTGATCCCGATTGCCGCCGTCATTACCGTGGCGATTTGGTTCGTGCTCAACAAGACGGTGTTTGGTAAGAACGTCTACGCCTTAGGTGGCAACCGTGAGGCTGCCGTGGTCGCCGGTGTGAACGTCTACATGACCAACCTCTTCATCTTCATCTTAGCCGCAGCCCTTTACGGTATTGCCGGTGTGTTGGAAGCAGCGCGTACTGCCGGTGCTACCAACCAATATGGTATGGGCTATGAGCTAGACGCCATCGCAGCCTGCGTGGTGGGCGGTGTGTCGTTGATGGGTGGTATTGCTACCGTCTCCGGTATTATCGCCGGTGTGTTCGTGTTCACCATCATTCAATACGGCCTGCAGTTCATCTCGGTCTCCCCGATGTGGCAGCAGGTAATTAAGGGCATCATTATCGCCGTGGCCGTGGCCATCGATATGGGTAAGTATCGCCGCAAGGTGTAATCTCCCCTGCCTTTACTAAAGCCGCCCGGGCAAGCGCAAGTTTGCCCGGGCGGTGACGTTTTTAATAAAGCTGTTTTAATTGACCAAAGATTTAGCTTTAAGCTGTGCTTGCGCTAACTAATGCCAGGGGTGCAAGAAAATGGGGGTAAAGGAAGAGGACAGGAAAAACCGCCTTGAAGTTAGGAGCCGGGACTGCCGGTGTGATGGCATCTGCCCGGTTTAACAGGCGGTTATAGTTTAATGAGCTATTGCCTATCCTGTACTTTATCGCGCTCTTGCTCCCGCTCTTGCGCACGCTGTTGTGCAGCATCTAGGGCATCGGCCTTTAAATCCTGCAATTGCGAGTGCGGATCTTCTTCCAAAAAGTCATCTTCACTGCCGGTCGTTAAGGTCTCATCGGGCAATTCTTCACGATAATACGGGGCACTGATCACCGCATTGGTCTGTAGCACCCCGGACATACCGAGCACCAATTGCGCGCGCCACCAGCTCAAATGCCCGCGCCGCTCCAGCTCAGCTACGTAAGCGGTAAGCTTATCTTGATAATTAAGCCATTTTGCATGTAGCTGTTGTAACTCTTGCGCATCCTCGCGCGAAACGGCGGCAATGGCATTGACCTTATTAGACAGCTCATGCTCCAAGGAGTGTAAAGCGCGTTCGCGCTCTAAGGAGCAGATATCGCCATCACGGGTGGAGATGCACTCGCGCAATAAGAAATAATCGCCAAAGCCATAGACGCGACAGGCGGTAAGTAAGGTCAGCGCCAAGTTGGAGCGCAAATGCTCGCCTACGGCATCATCGGCACTGTCAGAGTAGAAGATGGAGTTACTCCAGGCGGTGGCAAAATCATCCCAAGCTTGCAATAACTGCGGATAATCATCGGTAATGAGCCCAGCATGGCGCATCTCACTGTGAATGGCGTGAATACAATCGTCACTCCCAAAGAAAAACTCATCCCCGCGCATCCCCTCAAAATACGCGCATTTTTTCTCTAAGGCATCTTGCGTAATAGTCTTATTGCCCGTGCCCTGCACAAAGGCATACTCAGGGCGTAAATCAAGCCCCTGTGGCCTACCGGCCAAACGCCAAATGCGTTGTAACATCAGGCGATACATCACCGGTCGTAAGGCCTGTGCCTTTAAAATATAGGGTTGCAAGGCCGTCAATTGCCGATAGAAGTCCGACCAGGCATTTAAGGCCTGCTCTAGAGCCTGACGCGTTTGATAGGACGGTTGCAAACGACGCATGAGCACGGACACGTATTTGAGCGTTTCCATCTCATAGCGATTGTCGATATCGTAAAGTAAGGTGGTGGGATCGGACGCGACATGCAAGATATTAAAATAGCTTTGCGGATATTCATCCACCGGCCGGGTGCCGGCTAACGCATACAGCCCCAAATACCATTCCTCATCATCAGCCCAACCAAGGTCGGCCAAAGGCCCGACCGACAATTGTGCTACCGCATCATTCCACAAGGTCTTATATTTTTGATAGGCCCCCTCTCCATGAAAGAGTGCATATAAAAAAGACAATGGCCCCTGCCCTTCCCGGGCATAGAATCTATCAAGGGTCAGGCGGCAACTGTCGGTAAAATTGAAGTTATAACCGCCATGAAAATTAGGTTTGGTGCATAATTCATCCACATTGCCAAACCTATCCCGATTAAAGCCCGCTTGCGGCCACAACAGCGCCGACAACAAACCCTCTCGGCACTTAAAGTCTTCATTTAGGCACAAGAGCACACATTGTGAGGCCACCTGCTGCATGACCTCAGAAGCCCCCAACAAGGGCAAATCAATACTCACCGGCAGATGCAAATAGGCCGCATCTTGGGGCTTGAAACTTAAGGTAAGGGTGTGGCTGTTTGCTAATTTTAAATAAAAATCATCATCTAACTGCAACTCCAAGGCATTGCCCGAGAGCTCGGCATAGACCGTAGTTTGCAGCTCATTGCACGTGAGGGTCACTTCAAACATGAAGGCCGTATCAAAAAATTCGGGCAATAATAAAGACAGGCGATTTTTATCGCTTTCATTTTTGGCGCACAAGACAGCCTGCAATTGTGTGCCCTGCGGTCCATTGACAAAGGCCGCTACCTCCGCATTGCCATCGGGATAATCAAGCCGTCCGGCTTCCCATAAAGTAAGCGCTGTCGCGTTGGCGCTAAGTCCTATGGTCAGCACCGCAACGGCTGCCATCATTCTGCGCATCTTTGCCGCCCTTTCCTCTATTCTTATTTTTGTATGCCCTACTTGTTCGTAAAGCATATATTGGGGCAAATTTAATCTTTTAAAGCCCAGGCCTTGCATAAATTTTTACACTGCAAGGCAAATACTTAAGTGGCTTTTAACCCCGCCCGAGCAGAGTTAAAAGCCACTCTCGTCAGCTTAAAACCGGGGTCTTACGACCCCGGTTGCGGTTTATTGATTAACCGCCAAAGTTGTCAAAGAGGATGTTATCGTCTTCAACACCTAAGGAGTGCAGCATATCCACTGCGCTCTTGGTCATCATCGGAGGTCCGCACATATAGTACTCGCAGTCCTCAGGATTCTTATGGCTCTTGAGGTACTGTTCATACAGCACGTTGGCAATAAAGCCAGTCAGACCAGTCCACTGATCCTCAGGAAGAGGATCGGACAGGGCCAGATGCCACGTGAAGTTCGGATGCTCCTTGGCCAGCTGATTGAACTCATCGACGTAGAAAGCTTCCTTCAGCGAGCGGGCACCATACCAGAAGGAGATGCGGCGCTTGGTGTTCAGGCGCTTTAACTGATCGAAGATGTGCGAGCGCATCGGAGCCATACCGGCACCACCACCGATAAAGACCATTTCGTTGTCGGTGTCGCGAGCGAAGAACTCGCCGAACGGACCGGAAATGGTGACCTTATCACCCGGCTTTAAGCTCCAAATATAGGAGGACATAATCCCAGGCGGAATTTCCTTAAGCTGACGTAAAGGCGGCGTAGCAATACGCACGGTCAGCATGATAAGGCCCTTTTCATCAGGGTAGTTGGCCATGGAGTAGGCACGCATGGTAGGAGTGTCTACCTTGGAGACCAAGTCAAACAGGCCATATTTGTTCCAGTCGTCGCGATACTGCTCAGGGATATCAAAATCCTTGTAGTAGACCGTGTGCGGCGGGCATTCAATCTGAATGTAACCACCAGCGCGGAACGGAACTTCCTCGCCTGCCGGCAGGCGCAGACGTAATTCCTTAATGAAGGTAGCGACGTTGTTATTGGAAATAACCTCGCACTCCCACTTCTTCACGCCAAAGACCTCAGGCGGCAACTCGATGTCCACGTCATTCTTGACCGTGACCTGACAAGCCAAACGCCAGCCTTCTTTAATTTGACGCTTAGTGAAATGTGAGTACTCAATCGGTAACACATCGCCACCGCCCTTGACTACCTTCACCTTGCACTGACCGCAAGCACCACGGCCACCGCAGGCTGAGGAGACGAACACGCCGTTATTGGACAGCGAGTTCAATAATTTATCACCGGCCGGGACCTTCATTGCATGAGCAGGATCGCCGTTAATACCGATGGTCACATCGCCGCTTTGCACTAAGAAGCGCTTGGCAACTAAGATGAGAGCCACCAGGACAGCGATGATGACAACGAACATCACCACGCCAGAAACGATAGTAAACATGTTTCCTCCTTAGAGCTGAATGCCTGAGAAGGACATGAAGCCGATGGCCATCAGTCCTGCGACAATGAAGGTAATACCGATACCGCGCAGACCAGCAGGCACATCAGCATACTTCAGACGCTCGCGAATAGCAGCCAAGAGGATGATAGCCATAGCCCAGGACAGACCTGAACCTAAGCCATACACCACCGACTCGGCGAAAGTGTATTCACGCTGCACCATGAAGGACACACCGGCGAAAATCACGCAGTTTACCGTAATCAGCGGCAGGAAAATACCCAGCGCGCTGTACAGTGACGGTACGTACTTATCAAGGAACATCTCAAGCAACTGCACTAAGGCTGCAATCACACCGATGTAGGTAATGAAGGAAAGGAAGGATAAGTCCAGGCCCTTCACTAAAGCATCGGGCAGCAGCACATAAGTATTGATGAGGTTGTTGACCGGTACGGCCAGCACCTGCACCATCACCACAGCTGCACCTAAACCTGCGGAAGTGGATACCTTCTTGGACACGGCCAGGAAAGTACACATACCCAGGAAGAAGGCCAGAGCCATGTTTTCAATGAAAACTGCTCTGACAAACAGTGACAGATAATGCTCAATCATGCTTAGTAATCCTCCCTATGGGTGTCATACTCAGCGGGCTCTACTAACTCTTTGCGGAAAGTCTTAACCACCCAGATCAGCAGACCAACGAGGAAGAATGCGCACGGCGGCATCACCATTAAGCCACACGGTACATACCAACCACCGTTATTCACGGTCGGTAATATGGTAAGACCAAACCAGGTGCCGGAGCCTAAAATCTCACGCACGGTGGCGATGATGCACAACACTATCAAGTAACCCAGGCCATTACCGACACCATCCATGAAGGAAGGCAGCGGCGGGTACTTTAAGGCAAAGCCTTCAGTACGACCCATCACGATACAGTTGGTGATGATAAGGCCGACGTACACTGACAGCTGCTTGGACAGATCGTAGGCAAAGGCCTTTAAGATCTGGTCTACCAGAATAACCAGTGAGGCAATCACGGTCATCTGGGCAATAATGCGCACACTGCTTGGGATGTAATTACGGGTATAGGACACTGCCGCATTGGACAAGGCCGTCACCGCAGTTACGGAAATACCCATGACGAAAGCGGTCTTCATGCTTGAGGTAACTGCCAGGGTCGAGCAGATACCCAGCACCTGCACCATCACCGGGTTATTGGAGATGAGCGGGTCGAGCAACGCCTCTTTCCAAGTAGGGGTTTTTACATCTGAACTCATTTAAGGATCTCCCCCTTGCGTAATTGATCAAGGAACGGCTTGTAGACAGTGCCCAGCCAGTACTGAGCAGCGTGGCGAATACCGTTGGTGGTCAGAGTAGCACCCGAGAGGGCATCGACTTCATAGTCCTTACCGTCGCCTTCATGATCAGCGCCCTTAAGGATGTTGAAAGCCAATTGACCTTCCGGATTTTCAATCTTCTTATCCACCCACAGTGCTTGCCATCTGGGGTTGTCAATTTCACCGCCTAAGCCCGGGGTCTCACCGTGCTGATAGAAGGTCACGCCCTTAATGGTATTGCCATCAGTAGCAACTGCGACATAACCATAGGCCGTAGACCACAGTGCAGCACCGTAGAACGGTAAAATCACGCGGCTGACATTGCCCTCTTCGTCATGCGCGAAGTAAACCGGCATGAGCTTGGAGTGCATGCGGATACCGGCGATATCTTCTTCACTCGGAATAACCACATTAGCCTGCGGATTTTTTGCCTGGGATACGAAATTGTAGCCATCAGCCTCAGCCTGCATCTCCGGAACTAGTTTGCCAGTTTCGGTATCAAGCAGCTGTGCCTGAATATGTGCCTCGTAGGTTTGGGCTACCGTACCCTGCACCTCATAACCCGACACGCGCAGAATGCTTACCTGACGGTCATTGGCAACGGCAGCAGCCTTGAACGGATCAAGGGCCACCACGGCGCTGGACACTAACACGGAGCAAACTAAGCAGAAGCCGAGGATGACGGTGAAGGTACCCACTACGGAGTCTTTATTAAACTTAAGCACGGGCAAGTCTCCTCTTGATATTGCGCTGAGCACTCAAGTAGTCGAACAACGGAGCGCAGCAGTTGGCAAATAAGATGGCCAGCATCATGCCCTCAGGGTAGGCCGGGTTGACCACGCGCACGAGGATCACCATGACGCCAATTAACAGGCCAAAGGCCCATTTGCCGCCATTAGTAAAGGCCGAGGATACCGGATCGGTGGCCATGAAGACCAGACCGAAGGCAAAGCCGCCTAACACCAGATGCCACATGAAGCTCATGGAGAACATCGGGTTGGTATCAGAGCCAATGGCGTTGAATAAGGAGGACATTAAGAAGGCACCCACCAGCACACCGGCCATAATACGCCACGAGGCGATACCGGTAATGAGGATGATAAAGGCACCTACGGCGATCATCAGGGTCGAACCTTCACCGATGCAGCCCGGGATGTTACCTAAGAAGGCATCCATCCAGGAAATGGCTTCACCGGAGATATTAACCAGCGCGTCCTGACCACCTGCCTGCCACTGGGCCAGCGGAGTTGCCCCCGAGAAGCCGTCTACCGGGATCCAGCACTCGGTGCCGGAAATGGAAGCCGGGTAGGCAAAGAACAGGAAAGCACGACCAGCTAAGGCCGGGTTCATGAAGTTACGACCGGTACCACCAAAGACTTCCTTGGCGATAACCACACCAAAGGAAATACCTAAGGCAGCCTGCCACAGCGGCATGGTCGGCGGGACAATCAACGCAAACAGAATGGAGGTCACGAAGAAACCTTCATTGATGTCGTGATGACGGGTCACGCAGAACAGCACTTCCCAGATACCACCGACAATGAACACCACGATGTAAATCGGCAGGAAGTACACTGCACCGATGAGCATCTTGGAGTAGAGGCCGGCATCAGCACCTAAGGTACCGCCTAACAATTGCACTAAGGCATAGTGATAGTCACTGCTAAAGAGTGCATAGGAAGCATTGGCCAGATCAGCGCCGTTGGGCAAGGTGGCTAAAGCGGCCACAGTCTGCGCACCGGTGTTGTACCAGCCCCAGAGCATAGCCGGTAACACCGCAAACCAGACGATAATCATGATGCGCTTTAAATCAATATAGTCGCGCACATGAGTATGGCCGGTGGTGACCTTGCCGGAGCTATACATGAAGGTAAAAGCACCTTCGTAGAGAGGGTACAGCTTTTCAAGCACGCCATCCTTCTCAAACATCGGCGCTATTTTCTTAAATAAACTTAATAACACGGCTTAACCCTCCACTTCAATCTTGGTTAAGCATCTGCGTAGCTGCGGACCGTAATCGGTCTTGCCAGGGCAGACGTAGGTGCACAGCGCCAGAT
The DNA here is from genome assembly GCA_018883895.1 of Candidatus Anaerobiospirillum merdipullorum. GTDB lineage: Bacteria > Pseudomonadota > Gammaproteobacteria > Enterobacterales > Succinivibrionaceae > Avisuccinivibrio > Avisuccinivibrio merdipullorum. The sequence continues at coordinate 7,896 of JAHLFG010000089.1, read as the reverse complement.
CTTCTTCAGCAAGCTCTAGCACACCAAGCAGTTTGGCCTGATCGCAGTCGTTGATATCAATGGCGCGCAACAGCATGGTCGGCTCCATATCAAACGGGAACACCTTCTCATACAGCCCCACCGGAACCATCGGACGATGGCCACCGTTTAAAGCAGTATTGATAGTGTAAGCAGCAGGCTTCACAAAGGAAGAGATGTAGGCACGCGATGCGGTGTGGCGCTTAAAGCCCAATCCAACCCAGCTCTTAGTTAAGAACTCATTCATGGTGCCTTCCTCAAGCACGCTCACCTGTAAATGGCGACGGCCTAAGTAAGCATACGGGCCGGTGGCGGTATTACCCCACAGCACGGAGCCGGAGATAACGCGTACACCGTTAGGTGACTTTTCAATGGCATCCTCAGGTAAGAGTTCAGCAATGCTCGCACCCTGCAGGGTTTCGACCACGCGCGGCTCTTTGACTTGCGGACCACATAAAGCCACATAGCGCTTGCTATAGTACTGACCTTCCACAAAGAGGTGACCGATGGCAATGACGTCTTGATAGCCAATGTGCCATACCGTCTTATTCTCTGAGACCGGATCTAAGTAATGGATGTGGGTGCCAGGCAAACCGGCCGGATGCGGGCCGATGAAGCATTCTTCGACCACATTCGGGACCTTGGCCATCGGCAATGAAGCTTCAGCCTTGCACACATAGACCTTAAAGTCACCAATGCGGCTTAAGACCTTCAGGCCGTTGGCAAAAGCATCGCTTTCCTTCTCAATCACCAAGCGCGGATCAACCGCACCCGGGTTGGTGTCAATTGCCGTCACAAAAATAGAGTGCGGGAGGGTACCGACCTGCGGGACCTTCTCAAAGGGACGGGTTCTAAAAGCCGTCCACATGCCGGACTCAACTAATAAATCAGTCACATCCTTGGAGCTTAAATCCACAAGCTTATCAGCCGGGGTCTTCTTAAAGGCCACCGCTTGGCCTGCTGGATCAACTTCAATGACGATAGACTGGAAAGCACGGCGCTCGCCACGGTTGACTGCAGTTACAGTACCCGCGACAGGAGCGGTGAAACGTGTTCCAGGGTTTTTCTTATCCTCGAACAACAGCTGCCCTTTCTTGACTTTGGTGCCAACTTCCACAGCCATAGATGGTCTCAGACCCGGATAGTCCACGCTCCCTAACAGGGCAACGTGCTTGATCTCCGGACCTACGACGATCGTCTGCTGCGGCTGGCCGCCAAGAGGCAGATCCAATCCTTTTTTGATGTTAATCATAGGCGGTTCCAATCAATAATTTACGGAAAGTCAGCGCTTCCTCTCTCTGTCCTAACAAAAAGCCTTGGTCCAGGTCTACACGCCCGTTGCTTTAACAGCGCAGACGCAAAAAATCTGTCCCGCAGTTTTTCGCAGGTTACAACTGAAAAATTTTAGCATAAATGCCATGCTTCACTTAGTATTTTTCTTTGACACATCTCACAGCAAAAGCGCTTGACACTACGCTTTGTGCCGCTTTTTTCCCTCAAACCGCAAACGGTTGCATAACATCGCGCGCCAAAAGATTTGGAAAATTTGCCGCAAAATGCGTAAATATGTGCACGCCACGCGCAGATTTAAGTCAGATTTTTGATTTATTCTTTAAAATTTAGAGAGTTGTCTTAAGCTCTTCCCCCGGCAGCTCTGGCATGTGCTCCCGGTTTGTCACTAACTGCCGGCAAAAGGCTTGTGCCACTTCAGGTTTGTAAATTGGCCTTGCTTGCGGCAAAGGCCCCACTATAGTGCAAATAAGTACTGCGCCCTGCCTTGTGGTGGTAAGTGCACCAATAAGGCAAAGCGCCCTTCGGATTTAGTTTTTATCGTCTGCACCCCAGGGGGCAATCTTAAACAACAGGAGCATGCCGGGGAGGGCTAAGAGCGCACAAATATAGAAAAATTGCTCCCAGCCTACCGCCTGCACGATAAAACCGGTGGCAGCATTGCAAAAAGTACGCGGCACTGCCGAAAACGAGCTTAAAAGTGCAAATTGCGTGGCGGTGAAGGCCGGGGTGCATTCACGGGCGATATAGGAGACAAAGGCCGCGGTACCAAGCCCCGTACCCAAAGCCTCCGCGCCGATAACAAGCGCCAGGAGCCAGACACTAGCCTGCCCCTGCCCTCCCATGTGTGCTAGCAGGGCAAAACCCAAGATGGGCACCCATTGCGCCAGGCCAAAGAGCCACAGCGCTTTATTGATGCCAATTTTGAGCATTAAGATGCCACCTAGCATGCCCCCTGCCACCATCGACCAAATGCCGACATTTTTAGCCACAATGCCGATGACACTTAAAGAAAAGCCGAGATCTAAGTAAAAGGGGGTGGCCAAAGCCGTGGCCATCGAATCGCCAATTTTATAAAAGAAGACGAAGATAAGGCACAATAAGGCCCCGCCCCAGCCCTTGCGGGTAATAAAATCGGCAAAAGGCTCCACCACCGCCTGCCGTAAGGTCTTAGGGGCCAAACTTACCTGCGGCTCTGAGACCACGAGCGTCAGGATAAGCCCGGGGAGCATGAACAGCGCGGTACCGGCAAAGACATAGTGCCAGGGAAAGAAGTCGGCGGCGATAAGCGATAAACTGCCGGGGACTAAACCTGCAATGCGATAGGCATTGACAAAAAGCGAACTTCCCAGCCCCAGCTCCCTATCGGTTAAAATTTCGCGGCGAAAGGCATCAATGACGATATCCTGTGTTGCCGAGGCCAAGGCGGTTAAGCACACCAAAGCCATGATAATGCTCAGACTGTGTTGCGGGTTAAAGAGCCCTACACTACCGATGGCCAGGATGAGCACTATTTGCGTAGTAAGCATCCACCCCCGCCGTCGCCCCAGACCCCAGAGCTGAAATCTATCGGTAAGCGGAGCCCACAAAAACTTCCAGGTATAGGGGAAAGTAACCAGCGAAAACAGCCCGATAATTTTTAAATCCACGCCGCTATCTTTTAAAAATGCCGCCAAGAGCACAATGAGCACATATAAAGGCAGGCCCGAGCTAAAGCCGGTCACCAGGCAAATGCCCATGCGCGCTGAGAAGATCTCCTGTAAGATCCCGCGGCCACCTTTATCTTGTGGCTGAGGTGACGGCGTAGCTGACGACGAGATCATCTCTAGTCTTTAAAATTATTAAATTGTAGCGGCTGCTCAATCTTAGCGCTGCGCAACAGAGCAATGACCGCCTGCAGATCGTCTTTTTTCTTGCCAGAAACGCGCAAAGTATCATCGTTTTGCTTGACATCGACCTTAAGCTTGGCGTCTTTAACTAGCCGGATGAGCTTTTTAGCCAGCTCCCGATCAATACCCTGCTTAAACACCACCTGCTGCAAAGACTTTTTGCCCGAGCGGGTAATGTCCTTAAATTCCGCGGCAGTAATTTCAATCCCACGCTTGACTAATTTTGCGCGCAAAATATCGTCCATCTGCTGAATTTGAAATTCTTCATCGGCCTCAAGCTTTACCGTGCAATCTTGCTTATTTAAGCTAAAGGAAGCCTCGACATTACGAAAATCGTAACGTGTCGACAGTTCACGATTGGCATTATCTACCGCATTGGTCAGCTCATCTTTCTTAATTTCTGACACCACATCAAATGACGGCATATTGTTCTTCCTTATTCATTGAATTGGTTAATTCCAGGGCCGTAAGTTGTGCGCAGATTTGCTTGGCCGTAAGTCCAGCATCGGCCAAGACTTCCGCACGCGTGCCCTCCATTAAAAAGACATCAGGCAAGCCCAAGGCTTTAAAGCGCCCCTTAAACCCATGCTCTAATAAAATGCGCCCAATCTCCTCGCCTACACCGCCTAAAAGTGCGCCATCTTCTACCGTAACGATGGTGGCGCAACGGGCGGCTAAAGTAGCAAGGAGCGCAGTATCCAAAGGCTTTATAAAGCGTAAATTTACCAAGATAAAGCCCTGCTCCTTGGCATAGGGCAAAAGCTCAGCTGCCTGTGCTCCCACCGCAATCACCGCGCAAGCTTGTGGCTTGTGCGGATCGTAGAGGATCTGACTTTTACCTAAAACCAGGGGCTCTTCCTTAGGGCCGGCAATTTCTGTCAGGCTTTGCCATCCATTCATGCGCGGATAGCGCACGGCACAGGGATGACCTAAGGCAAGCGCAAAATCTAACATTAAATTAAGCTCATCGCGCGTAGCCGGTGCTAGCAAGGTTAAATTAGGCACCGTGCGCAAATAGGCTATATCAAAGGCTCCCTGATGGGTCGGGCCATCCGGACCTACTACGCCGGCTCTATCAATGGCCAGCACGATGGGTAAATCCTGAATAGCCACATCATGAATCACGCTGTCATAGGCGCGTTGCAAGAAGGAGGAATAAATCGCCACCACCGGATGCATGCCACCTGCCGCGAGGCCTGAGGCTAAAACTAGCGCATGTTGCTCAGCAATGGCCACATCATAAAATCTATCCGGAAAAAGCTTGGCAAACTCATCCATCGCCGAGCCGATGCGCATGGCCGGGGTAATGCCCACTACTTTTTCATCCCGTTTAGCTGCCGCACATAGCCAATTGCCAAAGGCGCGTGAAAAGGATTTATCGTTCGGGTGCGGCGTTTGCGGCACTCCGGCATCGGGATCAAAGGCCGGCACGCCGTGATAGCAAATAGGATCGCGCTCGGCCGGGGCATAGCCCTTACCCTTACGCGTGACCACATGTAAAAACTGTAGTCCCGGGAGATCTTTAACCTTTTCTAGCAATGAAGACAGGCGCACCACATCATTACCATCGACCGGGCCAATATAGTTAAAACCTAACTCTTCAAATAAAGTGCCCGGCATGACCATGCCTTTGACATGCTCCTGCGCGCGTAGCGCAAAATCACGTAAGGCCGGCAATTTGGTTAAAACGCGTTTGCCCCCTTCGACCAATTTCACATAATGGGGATTGGCCAAAACTTCGGCCAAGCTCTGCGCCAGCGAGCCGACATTTTCGGAAATACTCATCTCGTTGTCATTTAAGATGACAAGCAAGTTTAAATCCTTAAAAGTGCCGGCATGATTTAGCGCCTCAAAGGCCATACCACCGGTCAGCGAGCCATCGCCGATGACGGCCACCACATGCTCTTTAATCCCTTGCGCCCGGGCCGCTAAGGCCAAACCCAAGGCTGAGCCGATAGAGGTAGAAGCATGCCCGGTGGAGAGCACATCATAGGGAGTTTCCCCGCGCCAGATAAAGGCATGTAAGCCATGGTGTTGGCGAATGGTCGCCAATTCCTGCCGATGGCCGGTTAAAATCTTATGCGGATAAGCCTGATGCCCAACATCCCAAATAATCTTGTCATGCGGGGTATCAAACACATAGTGTAAAGCCACGGTAAGCTCCACTACCCCCAGGCCCGAGGCCAAATGCCCGGCGGTCTTACTTACCGTATCAATTAAGCAGTGGCGCACTTCGGCGCACAGCTGCGGCAATTGTTTTTTCTCCAGGCGGCGTACATCCGCCGTATCATGAATACTGTCTAATAGTTCAGCCATGCCTGCATCCTAACTTAATGATCGCGGCTGACACAAAAGAGCGCAAATTGCTCTAATAGCGCACTATCTAAACCAGCTAAAGCCGGAGAGGCTAAGGCTGCTAAGGCATCATCCTTGGCCTGCACGGCCAATTTCTTGGCCTTATCTAAACCAAAGAGTGAGGGATAGGTACTCTTGCCGGCCTGCTCATCATTGCCCACCGGCTTGCCGGTCACGGCACTATCGCCGATGACATCTAAGACGTCATCCCAAATCTGGAACGCAAGACCGATTTTTTCTGCATAAGTGGTCACAGCCTGCCTAGCCTGCGGGCTAGGCTTACCGGCTACTGCGCCCATTAAGACGGCAGCCTTGATTAAAGCGCCGGTCTTCTTGGCATGCAATTGCCGTAAGGATTCATAACTAATCTGTTGATGCTCAGACTGTAAATCCAAGGCCTGACCGCCACACATCCCGCTATATCCGGCATTGGTGGCCAAAAGCTGCATTTGCTCTACGGTAATGGCAGGATCTAAGGGACTTGAGCCTAAAAATTCAAAGGCCAAGGCCTGCAGGGCATCACCTGCCAGTAAAGCCAATTGGGGTGAAAAGGCGGCATGTACCGATGGTTTGCCCCGACGCAACAAATCATTGTCCATCTCCGGCATATCATCGTGAATTAAAGAATAAGCATGGATACATTCAATAGCGGCAGCGGCATGATCCAATTGCGCTTGACTCACACCAAAGAGTTGCCCGGTGGCATACACTAAGAGCGGACGGGCGCGTTTGCCCCCTAAGAGTAGCCCATAGCGCATGGCCGCTTTAAGTTGCACGGCAGCCTCATCCAAAGCGTCCACTTTCCGCTCCATCAAATCATTAATCCGCGTCTGTACCTGAGCACTGTACTGCTTTAAATCCATGCGTTCTCCTCAATAAAGTAAGGATGCTAACTTAAGCATCCGTGAAAAAGGCGCGAAAAACTCCGCGCCCTTTTTATTAGCACAAAACTTAAGTTCAGGCTGTGCGCTAGCGCACTAATCTTATTGATTAGTCCCGCTCGGGGCATTAGTAGCCGTCACCACCTGCGCTTGTTCGCGCGCCGCCTGCACCTTAGCTTGCATTTCATCTAAGGTGCTACGGCAGGAGGCGGCCAATTTCATGCCCGCGGTATAAGCCTCAATGGACTCATCGAGACTTAAATTACCCTGCTCAAGTTTGCTAATAATTTCCTGTAGTTGCGCAAAGCGCTCCTCCAGGCTATGCATTTTATTATCGCTCATAGCTAATCTCTGAGGTGACCTGCTAATTTATCGGCCACCGCCTGTACCACCGCCTGCGCGGCGCTATCGGTTTCCTTATCATCCAAGGTCTTTTGCAAGTCTTGGAAGGTCACGGTCACCGCCAAGGACTTCTTATCCCCCAGAGCCTGACTTTCAAACACGTCAAAGATATGTACCTGCTGAATTAAAGGCGAGGCGGCGGTAATGGTATCCACTAATGCCGCGGCACTTACCTGCTTATCTAAGACGAAGGCAAAGTCACGCTTATTGGTCGGGAACTTGGAGATCTCGTGATACAGCGGGATCTTGCGACTAGAGATACCGTCCCAGGACAGTTCAAATACCGCCGCTTCCTGTTTTAAGCCCACCGCCTTTAAGGTCTTGGGATGGAGCATGCCCAAAAAGCCAATCTTAACGCCATCTTTCAACACATCGGCGCTTTGGCCTGGATGTAAGAAGGTCTCAGTGGAAGGCACAAAGCTAAAGGCACTGCCTTGGGCACATAAGGATAAGATTTCCTCGACATCGCCCTTGACGTCAAAGAAGTCGACCTTACGGCCTTGCTCATTCCAATTTTCTGCCGCGGCATTGCCGGTAATTAAGCCACACAGCATTTCCTCTTGGGCCACGCCGTTTTCAGCAGATGCCTTAGGAATATACTTCAGGCCCTTTTCAAACAAGCGCAAGCGTCTTTGCTGGCGGTTGATATTGTACTTAGCTGCATTAATCAGCCCAGCCGTTAAGGTCGTACGCATAGCCGACATTTCCGGAGAAATCGGGGAGGTTAAAACGATGGGCTTAATATCCCCTAAGGCCTGTAAGTACTTAGGATCGGTAAAGGAATAGGTAATGGCCTCGTTATAGCCTAAGGCACATAAGAGGTCGCGCACCTTGCGATCTGACAGCTTGGCCTCTTGATGAAGCGGCATATTGAGGGTCGACACCGGCTGACGGTTGGCAATATTGTCATAGCCATGCAGACGCGCCACTTCCTCAATTAAATCCTCTTCAATTTCGATGTCAAAACGAAACGACGGGGAGGTAACCTTAAATCCACCCTCAATCGCCTGCGGCTGTAAATCCAGGCGCGTTAAGATATCGGCAATTTCATCAGCGGCAAT
>JAHLFG010000088.1 GCA_018883895.1 Candidatus Anaerobiospirillum merdipullorum | reverse complement strand
CTAGGTGAGGTGGAGCCCTATTGGGATTTTGCGCTACAGGACAATGAGCGCGACTATGCCAAGAGCTATTTTGAGCACGATAAGATTTTCCTCATTGCCCCCTCTTCGGCCAAGGCGCAAAAAAATTGGACCTTGGAGGGTTATACGGCCCTGGGGCGTTATGCCATTGCCAAGGGCTTTACCGTGGGCCTTTTGGGCGGCATTGCGCGCAATGAAAGTGCGCTATGCGCCGCCATTGCACAAAAATTAGGCCCCTCGTGCGTCAATCTATGTGGGCGTACCAGTCTACGCGAGCTGTTGGCGGTCGTCAGTATCGGCTCTTTGGTGCTAGCTCCTGACAGTGGCACCATGCATTTGGCCTCGGCCCTGCATACGCCGGTTATCGGCATGTTTGCCGTACATGATGAAAAGCGCGTCGGCCCGTGGAATTATCCTGATCTGTGCGTCTCGGTCTATCAGCAATTGGCGCAAAAGGAATTACACGGCCGCCCGATCCCGTGGCGCTATCGCGTACGCGATCCACACGCCATGGAGCATATTAGCATCGCGGCGGTAATGGAAAAATTTGACTACGCCTGTGAAAAGTATCTGTAAGCTAAGGAAATTTCATGCAACCTAAAACTTTAGCCGTCTTCCCGGGCACCTTTGACCCGCTGACCTTCGGGCATTTTGACATCATTAAACGGGCGCTTAATTTATTTGATGAGCTCATTGTCGGCGTGGCCCATAGCCCGAGTAAACACGCCTTCTTTACCCTCGATGAGCGCGTGGCCATGCTCAAGGAGAGCTGCAAAGAATTTAAGCGCGTGCAGGTCTTAGGCTTTTCCGGGCTCTTGGTGGACTTTTTACAAGCGCAGAAGGCGCAGGTCTTGGTGCGCGGCGTGCGCACGGTGGCTGATTATGACTATGAAATTCAGTTAACCGGCATGTATCGTAAGATGATGCCGCAATTGGAAATCGTCTTCCTCCCCACCTCCGGCGAGCTGTCCTTTATCTCCTCGACCTTGGTGCGTGAGGTCATTATCCACGGTGGGGACATCAGTCCCTTTGTACCGCCGGCCGTGGCGCAGGCCGCGGCCCTCAAGCAGGGCCGATAAGCGGCAAGGTAGTTAAATGATCGCGCAAACGCAATAAGGTGCGCGGCATTAATTCGGCGATGGTAAGTCCCACAAGCTCCTTGTAGGTGGCGGCAAGCTTAATAATCTCCATACATTGGATAAGCTTCAGCCCCTGCGGGCACTTGCCAGCGGCGCAGAAGAGATCGGCAGGATCCAAGACATCCACATCAAAATGCACCGCCACCTTAGAGCACGGACAGGCTTTAAGCCAGGCCTCAAGCGGCGCTAAATTGGAGGCTAAAGTATCAGGCGACACATGCTTAAGACCCCAGGAGAGTTGGCGCTGATAAATTTCCTCACGCTCCCAATCGCGCAAGCCAACTAGCAAGATCTCTTCACTTTTAAAGGTGGCCGGCAATTTAGCGATAATGCGCGCATCGCCGCGGCCTAAGAGGGCACTTACGGCCATCGCATGAAAGCCAGCGTAAGGATCGCCAGGCAGCGTGATATCGGGGTGAGCATCTAACCACAAGATAGCCACATCATCCTTAAAGCGCGCTTTAAGATAGGTAAAAGGAGCCACACTAACGGAACATTCCCCGCCTAAGGTCAGCACCTGGTCGGCCTTACTTATCTGCAACAGCTTGAGCGCATCCTTAGTTTGGGTCGCTAAGATATCAGCGTCGTAGACGCCTGCACTTACACTACGTTGCACGGCAGTATCTACCGGCACCACAAAAGTCTCGTCTTGCGTACGCGGCAAGAGTAAATCTAAGATGCGACTGCCCCACAGATAACCCTGCGCGGCACTGTCAGGACTTACTTCCGGCACGATACGGGCAATATCGGCCCCCTGCCATTGTGGGAAGACTAAACGTAAGCTTTTAGCCATGTAAGGCCTCCATGCCGCCTACGGTTATCGCCTCGACCTTGACCGTCGGTTGTCCGATGCCCACCGGCACTGATTGTCCGGCCTTACCGCAAACGCCGATGCCCTGATCAAAGGCCAAATCATTGCCCACCATGCTCACGCGTTGCATTACCTCAGGACCGTTGCCAATTAAGGTCACGCCCTTAATCGGGGTGGTCACCTTACCCTGTTCAATTAAATAGGCCTCCGAGGTACAGAAGACAAAGCGCCCGGAGGTGATGTCCACCTGCCCACCAGAGAAATTGACCGCATAAATGCCCTTATCTACCGTGGCAATAATTTCCGCGGGACTATAGTCGCCCGGGGCTAGATAGGTATTGGTCATGCGCGGTAGCGGCAAGGAGCCATAATCCTCACGCCGCCCGTTGCCGGTAGGCGCACTATGCATTAAAAAGGCATTTTGCTTATCTTGCATATAGCCCTTTAAGATGCCCTGTTCAATGAGCACATTGTGCGCGCCGGGGGTGCCTTCATCATCAAAGGTCACCGAGCCGCGCCGATAAGGTAGCGTGCCATCATCAATGACCGTACAGGCCTTAGAGGCCACCTGCTGACCGATTTTACCGCTAAAGGCCGAGCTACCCACGCGATTGAAATCCCCCTCCAGGCCATGACCTACCGCCTCATGAACAAGTACCCCCGGCCAGCCGGCGCCTAAAACAAGCGGCATTTGCCCGGTAGGACCTGCTTGCGCGGCCAAATTGACCGTTGCAATGCGTACCGCCTCGTGCGCAAGTTCTGAGGGCAACTTAGCATCATCCAAGGCGTCCAATAAAACCGCCCCACCGCGGGCGGCAAAGCCGCTTTCGCGTTTGCCCTTTTCTTCCATAACCACGGTAAGCGAGACGTGAATGACAGGTTTAATGTCAGCTGCCAAGGTGCCATCGGTAGCTACCACCAAAAACATTTTATGTTGCGTGGCCAGTTGAGCCATCACCTGCTTTACGCGCGGATCGGCGGCACGAGCATAGCTATCGAGCGCCTGCAGAAAATCAATCTTGCGTTTGCGCTCCCAACTGTGCACCGGATTGTCCGCTACATAAAGCGGCTTAGCCTTCCGCGCCGTTAAATTAACGCGCGTACACGGATGGCCTTGCCCAATGCCCGCGGCGGCTTTACAGGCGCGCAAAATGGAGGGCTTATCGATGACATCGCTATAGGCAAAGCCGGTCTTCTCCCCGGCCACCGCGCGGATACCCACGCCCTGCTCGATATCAAAGGAGCCTGACTTGATGATGCCTTCTTCTAAATAAAAGCGCTCTTGTACCGCGCGCTCAAAGTACAGATCACCAAAAGTAAGCTCATGGGCGCATAATTCATCTAAAGCCCGGGCCAAAAAGTTATCCTCGATCCCCATAGGATGAAGTAACTCTTGGCGCACTAATTCCATATTATCCATGCTCATATCCTGTACCTTACGCTTTAAGGGCTATTGTGGTCTTTAAACTGCCGCTTCTGCAAGTGCTTTACGCGTCGGCGCTGACTGTACGCGGCTTGAGGCCAAAGCTTTGCAGCAAGAGACGGGTTTGACAACTTGGCAAGCCCACGACGCAACTTACCGAGCCTGATACGCGCTCAATTAACATCGCGCCAATGCCCTGTAGCGCATAGGAGCCTGATTTGTCATCACATTCCCCAGAGGCGACATAGATATCCACCAAGTCCGCGCTTAAGGGGGCAAAGGTCACCGCGGTACACTCGAGGATGGAGCGCTCCACCTTACCACAGATGACGGTCACGGCCGTCATCACCTGATGGGTTTTACCGGACAATTGCAATAACATGGCCTTGGCATCAGCTCTATCCTTAGGTTTGCCAAAAATGGTTTCCCCCAAAATCACCGCCGTATCGGCCCCTAAAACCGGCACCTGCGGATAATGCACTGCCGCTGCCCTAGCCTTACTTAAGGCCATGCGCTGTACATAAGCCGTAGGCTTTTCTCCTGCGTGCACGCTTTCATCGATATCTGTCGGCACGACTTCAAAGTCAAAGCCCATGCGCGCAATGATTTCTTTGCGCCGCGGCGAGCCTGAGGCTAAGATCAGATCAGGCATAAATACTCCTCAATATCTTGTTATCTATGCTAATTTTCTTTATGCGCCGGCGGGGCTAAATTTAGCGCCCGGCATAAAAAGAGACAGAGCAAGGAGATAACCGGCCACAGCGCGGCCGTGACTACACTCGAGGCGGCAATGCTCTCTTCATAATTTACCTGCCCAGCCAAATGCGAGATCCAGTAACCAAGCACATGGCCCAATAAATTAACCACCAGGATAATTAGGATTTGCTGCCACAGGGCAAAGAGGGCAAAGCGCTGAAATTGCGACAAAATTAAAAATACCTGCAAGGCCAAACACAAGGCATGCTGTGACAATGGCGCCCCGGTGAGCAAGTCAAGCAAGAGCCCGGCAATCCAGGCCCAACCGATATTGACTCGCGCCGGATCAAAGGTGGCAAAGAAAATCACGCACAGCGAGAGAATATCCGGCCGATAGGGATTGATAATCTCCGGCAGGCGAATGATATCTATCACCAGCGCCATAAAGAGCAGCGGAAAGAAAAGAAAATAAGTCGAGCGACTGTCATTGGCGGCGGCCATGTTGTGCTCCTAAAACCTGTTGGGCATTGACCGCGGCCCCGGCTAAGGTGGCGGCATCACTGTGCATGCTCAAAAGCGCACTTGTTTTAGCATTAAGCTTGGCCTGCGGCTTTACTGCCGGCGCCTCCTTTGCAGGCGCATTTTGCTTATCATTATTGCTCATTGATTGGATAAGACGCTTAATGCGCTCTTGGCGCAAGAGCACCTTACCGTCAGTGGGCTCCTTAGGTTGCACCGCATCCTCAGCCTCCTTAGAGGAGGCGTCATACCAATACAAGAGCACATAGTGTAAACGCCCAAAATCCACCAAGGGCTTGGCCTTCACCTCAGCAAAGGATTGATTTTCCGATATACCCACCGAGGTCACCACCGCCACCGGATAACCTAAAGGGTAGACCCCACCTAAGCCGGAGGTGACCAATAAATCGCCTTCTTGCACATCGGCACTGCGCGCGATATTGGCAATATCTAATTCATCATGTGAGCCATTGCCTTCGGCAAGAGCGCGCAATTGATTGCGTACATTGACCACCGGCACCGAGGAGCTAGGATCAGTTAATAAGAGCACGCGACTGAAGGAATAATTTACCTCAATCACCTGCCCCACTAAGCCCTCACTAGTAATGACCGGCATGGAGGTATGCACCGCCGAGCTGCTGCCGCGATTGACCACCACGCGCTGTAAATAAGGATCATTATCAATGGCCACCACCTCCGCGAGCATGCGCCGCGAGGTGCGATGGAGCGGAGAGTTGAGCAATTTGCGCATTTCGGCGTTTTCCTGCACCAAAGCGTGCAGGCGCAACAAATCTGCCCGTTGCTCAAAAATAGCATTGGCCAAACGCTCATTTTCGGCAATGAGCTCTGCGCGACTTTTGAGCTGTGTCGACACGGCATTAGAAATCGAGCGTGGGGAGTCGGCAAAGAGCATTACCGGATAGAGCGCCGATTCAATGTAATAGCGAAAATCGCTCAATACTTTAAGGCGCAAATCGGCAAAGAGCAAAGCCACCGACAGGATAAAGCACAGTACAAAGCGCAGGTTGATAAAGAGGCTACGGTATTCCTGTTTAGCCACGGCAAACCTGAAAAAAGCTGCCCTTTAAGGGCAGCTCCTTTATTTAATCAAACAGTTCGTTATCTTGCGCGTCATAGAGCTCTAAAGCCTTGCCACCGCCACGGGCGACGCAGGTTAAAGGATCGTCAGCGACGATCACCGGAATACCGGTCTCTTCACGTAAGAGCTTGTCTAAATTGTGCAATAAGGCACCACCACCAGAGAGCATCATACCGCGCTCGGCGATATCGGCGGCCAATTCCGGCGGGGACTTTTCCAAAGCCACGCGCACGGCCGAAACAATGCCCTTAATCGGATCGGCTAGCGCCTCAAGCACCTCATTGGAGTTTAAGGTAAAGGAGCGCGGGACGCCTTCGACCACCGAGCGGCCACGCACTTCTTTTTCGTGCATTTCCTGCTCAGCATAGGCCGAACCAATTTCAATCTTAATTTGCTCGGCCGTGGAGACACCGATTTCATAGCGCTTGGTATTGCGCACATAATTGATAATCGCCTCATCAAAACGATCGCCGCCGATACGCACTGAGCTGGAGTACACCACGCCATTTAAGGAGATAATGGCCACTTCAGTGGTACCACCGCCAATATCGACGATCATCGAGCCTGAGGCCTCAGATACCGGCAAACCCGCGCCAATGGCAGCGGCCATCGGCTCGGTGATAAGGAAGACCTCGCTTGCGCCCGCACCTTCGACGGATTCACGAATGGCACGGCGCTCCACTTGCGTAGCGCCACAGGGGACGCACACTAAAACACGCGGCGAGGGACGAAAAGGCAGGAAATGAGAGCCTGACAGTACCTTATCAATAAAGTACTGCAACATCTTTTCGGTATATTCAAAATCGGCAATCACGCCGTCCTTCATCGGACGGATCACTTCGATATTATCCGGATTCTTACCGATCATATTCTTAGCGAGCTTACCTACCGCATCTACTTTGCGTTGGGCCCCGCCATTTTTATCCAGGCGCACCGCCACCACGGACGGCTCATTTAACACGATGCCTTTATTTTTAACATAAACTAAGGTATTAGCAGTTCCCAAATCGATAGACAGATCATTTGAGAACATGGCGCGAAGTTTTTTAAACATTTATCGGGCCTGATGAAATCTGTTGTGCTGACTGCATTAAACAAGTATGCCCCGCTTAGGCATACGGCAAAATTATCTGCAAGTATAGCACAGGCTTAAAGTCGATAAATCCCGCCGTCCCGATTTTACGCCTCTATTTTTTCGATAGAATAAGTAATTATAGTGAAAATGGAAAGTATCAAACTTTGCGTTTAACCCGCGCCGTACTGGCGCGGGAGCTTATTTTTTAAAACGGGATCTCGTCATCGCTCATCTTAATGGGCGGCTCAGCCTCATTCTTGCTGACCGAGGCCGTATTATCAGGAGCCACCGTCCCCTTAGGCTCCTCTGGCATCTCGCTTGCGCCTACGTTAGTGCCATAGGGACTTGCCATTTCATCTCCACCCGCAGTAGCGCTTGCGCCCTTAGTGGCATAGGGATTGCTATTTTGCCCATAGCTATTAGCGCCATACTGATTATTGCCATAGCTATTGCCCCCGCCAAAGGCATTGGGCGCCCCACCATAAACATTATTGGGCTCAGCATAGCCACTATTGCCGCCATAGACATTATTGCCATAGGCATTACCGCCATTAAAGCCCCCATTGTTAAAACCGCTATTTTGGCGATAGGAGGGGTTATAAGCGTTCTGGCCATAAGCGCCATTATTAAAGTTAGCCTGCGTCCGTGCCGGAGCATAGCCATTGTCCATCGGCGCGCCGCCGGCGCCCGGAGCGCGGCCTAACATCTGCATTTCATCGGCCACGATTTCAGTAATGCTCCGATTTTGCCCCTGTTTATCCTGATAGGTGCGCGTGCGCAGCTTACCTTCAATATAAACTTGCGAGCCCTTGTGCAGATATTGCTTGGCAATATCGGCCAAACGCCCCCACATCACCACGCGATGCCATTCAGGATATTCCGTAGTCTCGCCGGTTTCCATATTGCGCCGCACTTCATTGGTCACCATCGAGATATTGGTCACCGAAGTGCCATTGTGCGTACTACGGCATAAAGGCTCATTGCCCAGATTGCCAATTAAAATTACTTTGTTGATGCCACGTGCCATCTTAGTTCCTTAAAAAGATCAGTGTCTTATTTAACATAACTTTTAAACTTAACTTGGTTTACGAGGTTGCACTGTCATGAAGCTTGCAAAAATCTTAAAACGTCGCGTTACACGCTAAAAAACGCTCATTCCTTAAGGTTAAAAATAAGTGAAAACAGTAAATTATATTGTAGTGGAGGCCCTGCGCTTACGCGTAGGCCGCTTAATGTCAGTATAATAGCACGCCAAAAGAATATTCTGGGGACTGTTAACTATTTTCTCGTAC
The DNA here is from genome assembly GCA_018883895.1 of Candidatus Anaerobiospirillum merdipullorum. Classification (GTDB taxonomy): domain Bacteria; phylum Pseudomonadota; class Gammaproteobacteria; order Enterobacterales; family Succinivibrionaceae; genus Avisuccinivibrio; species Avisuccinivibrio merdipullorum. Next base: position 42,231 of record JAHLFG010000088.1, on the reverse strand, counting down.
GCTAACTTACGTACAGCGCATAGCATAAAACTCATGGACGAAATCATCATCCGCGGGGCTAAGACCCACAATTTAAAAAATATCAATCTGACCCTACCACGCAATAAATTGTGCGTCATTACCGGACTGTCAGGCTCAGGTAAATCGTCGCTTGCTTTTGATACCCTCTATGCCGAAGGACAAAGACGCTATGTCGAATCACTCTCGGCCTATGCCCGGCAATTTTTACAATTGATGGACAAGCCTGATGTCGAAAGCATTGAAGGCCTGTCACCGGCTATTTCCATTGAGCAAAAGTCCACCTCGCATAACCCGCGCTCGACCGTGGGTACCATTACTGAGATTCATGACTATTTGCGTCTGTTATGGGCGCGTATCGGCGTGGCCCGTTGCCCCGATCATGACACCATCTTAAAGGCACAGACCGTTTCACAAATGGTCGATCAAGTGTTAGCGCTCCCACAGGACAGTCGCTATATGATCTTAGCCCCGGTGGTGCGTGGGCGTAAGGGTGAGTATCGGCAACTACTTAATGACTTAGCCCGCGATGGCTTTATCCGCGCGCGCATTGACGGGGAAATTTATGATTTAGCAGAGCCGCCGTCGCTATCTTTGCGCATCAAGCATAATATTGAAGTTATTGTCGATCGCTTTAAGATTCGCCCGGACATCAAGCAACGTGTGGCTGACTCCTTGGAAACGGCCTTAAAGCTTACCGATGGTTTGGCCATTGCCGCACCCATCGATGAGCATGCACCGCAAGATGAGCTGTCTTTTTCCGCGCGCTATTCCTGCCCCATCTGCGGCTATTCCATCGATGAATTAGAGCCGCGCAATTTCTCCTTTAATAATCCGCATGGCGCCTGCCCGGACTGTGATGGTTTGGGCGTCAAGATGATCTTTTCAGAAGACAAAATCGTCGATGGCGACAAGTCTATCTTTGGGGGTGCCATTACCGGCTGGGATAGACGCTCCTTTTTCTACTATCGCCAATTAGAGGCGGTGGCGCAGCACTACGGCATTGATTTACATTGCCCGTTTAAACAATTAAGCCGCAAAGAGCAAAAAATCGTGCTTTATGGCAGTAAAGAGCCCATTGCCATGAAGTTTGAGTCCTACTCCGGCAAGGTAAAAGAAGAGCGCGTGATGCCCTTTGAAGGCGTGATCCCTAACTTTGAGCGGCGCTTACATGAAACACAATCCGAGGCGGTACGCGAGGAGCTTGGCAAACTCATGACCGCTATGCCCTGCCCGACCTGTCACGGCACCCGTCTTAAGCGTGAGTACTGTCATGTCTTTGTTGGCGGTAAGGCGCTTCCTGACATTAATGAGCTCTCCATTGCCAAGGCCTATGAGTTTTTTGACCATTTGGAGTTAAGCGCCCAAGAGCATGCCATTGCCGATCGCATTTTAAAAGAGATTAAGGCGCGCCTGACCTTTTTAATCAATGTCGGGCTGTCCTATCTGACGCTAGCGCGCTCGGCTGAGACGCTCTCAGGCGGCGAGGCGCAGCGTATTCGTCTGGCAAGTCAAATTGGCGCGGGCTTAGTCGGCGTGATGTATACCCTCGATGAGCCTTCCATCGGCTTGCATCAGCGCGACAATCAAAAGCTTTTAGATGCGCTCACCCATTTGCGCGATTTGGGCAATACGGTGATTGTGGTCGAGCATGATGAAGATGCCATCTTGCAGGCCGATTATGTGGTGGATATTGGTCCGGGCGCGGGCACCCATGGCGGACAGGTGGTAGCCGCCGGCACGCCGCAGGACATTATGCGTTGCCCTTCCTCCCTTACCGGCGATTATCTGTCAGGGCGCAAGCGCATTGCCATCCCTAAGCGTCGGGTTAAGCCGAAAAAAGGTCACTGGATAACTTTAGAGGGCTGTCGAGGCAATAACTTAAAAAATATTAATGTTTCTATTCCCTGTGGGCTGTTTACCGTGGTGACCGGCGTCTCAGGCTCAGGTAAATCGACCTTAATTAACGATACCTTGGTGCGTGCGGTGCAACGCAAGTTAAGTTATTACGCCTCCACTATCGATGAGCCGGCGCCCTTTGACAAATTAAGTGGCCTTGATAATCTCGATAAAATTATCTGCATCGATCAAAGTCCGATTGGGCGTACTCCGCGCTCTAATCCGGCCACCTATGTGGGACTGTTCCAATCCATTCGCGATCTGTTTGCCCAAACGCCCGAGGCCCGGGCGCGGGGTTATGGTCCGGGACGTTTTTCCTTTAATGTCAAAGGCGGTCGCTGTGAGGCCTGTCAGGGCGATGGCACCATTAAGGTAGCCATGCACTTTTTACCTGATATCTATGTGCAATGTGAAGCCTGCCATGGTCAGCGCTATAACCGCGAGACCTTAGAGGTCACCTACAAGGGCAAGAATATCTCACAAGTGCTCAATATGACCATTGAAGAGGCCTTAAACTTCTTTGCCGCAGTCCCCCAAATTGCCCGCCGTTTACAAACGCTGATGGATGTGGGCCTGTCTTATATTACCCTAGGGCAGGCAGCCACCACCTTCTCGGGGGGCGAGGCGCAGCGCATTAAACTATCCAAAGAGCTGTCCAAGCGCTCTACCGGGCGGACGCTGTATGTGCTTGACGAGCCCACCACCGGTCTGCACTTTCATGATATCAAGCAACTTCTTGATGTGCTCTTGCGCCTGCGCGATGAGGGCAATAGTATTGTGGTGATTGAGCATAACTTAGATGTCATCAAATGTGCCGACTATATTATTGATTTAGGCCCCGAAGGCGGTAGTGGCGGCGGGGAAATTCTCGTCTGCGGCACCCCGGAAGAAGTTGCGGCCTGTGAGCGCTCCTATACCGGACAATTTTTACAACCCATTTTGCAACGGGGCTATTAGCCTATGTACCAGGAGAGAACATGTACGACTTAAGTGACAAAGAATTAACTGCCGTGCAGCAGCTCAATGCCGACTATCGTCAGGCCCACTTAGTGCAAAAAATAAAGAGCACCGGGGAGATCTGCATTCTTGCCGATGAGAACGGGCCCTTTTTAATGCAAGATAGCGAAAATGACGATGAGGGGCATAGTGCCACGCTCTTGCCGGTGTGGTGTCACCCGCGCTTGGCCGAGGCTTTTGTGCAGGGACAAAACTTAAGCGGCCTTGAAGTTAAAACCGTGCCGCTTAGCGTCTTTAATGACAGCTGGCGCCCGTTCTTGACCCAAGAGCAAATTTTAATTGCGCTCTTACCGCTACCTAACAGTGACTTTAATGTCATGGAAGGTGCGGAGTTCTGCGCTAGCTGTTTAAACTAAGGCAAATTTAGCGGCCACATATTGCGCCCCGGGCGTGGTCAGTAAATTACCGACGATGGCCGCATTAAGTCCGCTATCAAAAGCCTGCTGTAGCGTTGCTGGGCTTAACAGCGCCTGCCCGCCTGCCAAACGGATATAGGCCGTAGGCAGGATAAAGCGCCACAGCGCAATGGTACGTAGCACCTCCGCTTCATCAAGGTGCGGACGATTGCCAAGGGGCGTGCCGGCAATGGGATGGAGAATATTAAGCGGCACGGATGTAATGCCCAAAGCCTTTAAAGTCAGGGCCAGCTCCATACGTTGCGCCCTACTCTCGCCAAGACCAATAATTCCCCCGACGCAGACGTCAAGCCCCACCTGACGGGCAGCCTTAATTACCTGTAATTTATCCTCTTGCGTATGGGTAGTACAAACCTTGGCAAAAAAGGAGGGGGCGGTTTCTAAATTGCAATGCACACATTGTAGCCCCGCTTGCTTTAACTCCTGCAATTGCGCAGCCGTCACCAAGCCCAAGGAAGCACACAGATATAGCGTAGTCTGTGCTTTAAGTAAGCGCACGATGTCCACTAAGCGCGCAAAATCCTGCGCCTTAGGTTTACGCCCCGCTGACACCAAGGAAAAGCGCTTAATGCCACGGCGCTCTGCCTCTTGCGCCACTTTAAGGCACTGCACTTTATCTAATAAAGGATAAATTTCTGCCCCGGTGTGATAATGCGCCGATTGGGCGCACCAGTGACAATCCTCGCTACAGCGCCCGGATTTGACACTTAAAACCGCACAACAATCCAATTTTTGTAGCGCACAGTGCGCCCTGATGGCAGCAGCGGCAGCCATTAGAGCCTTAACATCAGGAAAATTTAGTAAAAACTCCCGCTCCTGGGCCTTTAATTCCTGCCCGGCGATCACCTTATCGCTAAGTGCCGTGAGCGTGGCAAGCTGCTCTTTGGTAGCTGGCATAAAAAAACTCCCGCTTAAGTTAGCTTCTTTAGGCGGGAGTATAGAGTCAGGCTCCAGCCTGACTCAAGGTCAGCCCTGCTTTGGTTAACGAGGGCTTAAATGTGCTTTAACGCCTTATTGGGCCTTACCAAACCAATTTTCGTGAATGGTCTTAAGCTCACCGGACGCTTCAATATCCTTAAGGCCCTTATCAATCTTAGCGCGCAATTCATCATTGCCCTTCTTAATGGCAATGCCATAGAGATCGGGATTGGAGGTTAAGGCGTCATCGATAAGCTCAGCAAAGTCGGTGCCGCCGGCTTGCTTCATATAGTAAAGATTAACCGGACGATCATTAATTAAGGCAGCGCAACCACCATTTTTAAGCTCTAATAAGGCATCGGGCTCATTATTCAGGTTAACTACTTGACCCGGAGAGAGTTTTTCGGCAAAGGCTGAGCCGGTGGTGCCAATCTGCGCACAGATCTTCTGCCCCTTTAAATCCTCCGAGCTCTTATACTTATCGCTGTCAGCCGAGCGGATCACCGCCGATAAGGTGCTATTGTAATAACCGGTGGAGAAATCCACGCGCTTTTGGCGCTCCTGCGTAATCGTCATGCCGGAAATAATGGCATCGATTTGGCCGGTCAATAAAGCCGGGATCAGGCCGTCAAAGGGCATGGAGACAATTTCCACTTCATCGCCCTGGCTCTTTAACACCGCCTTAATCAGCTCGATGTCAAAACCGGTCGGGGTACCGGCCGCATCGACAAACTCAAAGGGGGCAAAGGTCGGGTGGGTACCAACTTTATAGACTGCAGCCTGAGCCGATAAGGCACCACAGGTAAGGCACAGGGCAGCGCATGCGGCAGCTAAATGCTTTATCATCTTTATTTTCCTCTAAAAACTATGGGCACTACCGGGTATTTAGTCCTTAAACCCGGCCTCCATTGCACTACAATGTAACGTAAAGGCCCATCCTTACGCACAAAACGCTAGTTTTGCACTATAAACACACATTACTGCCCCATATTGGCACAAATCCCAGCTGCGCTTTTTTCCGTGCCCACCTGCGGGCGCTCGTGCGCTTTCAGGTATAATCAGCGCGCACCTAGAAGCTAAAATATTCTTACAGGTATCCATTCTCTTACACTGGCATCGCACAGTATTTTCGGAGCAGCCTAATTATGTTATTTGACGATCCGGCACTAAAGGCCTTAAAGCAGAGCTTTGAGACGAAAAAAGAACGTAAAGAAGGCGTAGTGCGCGCAAGCGATCGCAGTTTTGGTTTCATGGAAACTGCCGATCGTAATTCCTATTTCATTGCCCCCAATTTCATGAAAAACCTCCTGCACGGCGATAAAATTAGCGCCGTCATCACCACCGATGCCACCGGCCGTAATCAAGCTGAGCCCGAGAGCTTAATTGAAAGTGCCCTCTCTGACTTTGTCGGCCGCGTGAAGGTCAACAGTTTTGAAGGCAAACGGAAGTTATCCGTCCAACCAGACAGCCCGACGATTAAAACCCATATCCCTTGCGATGATCGCCGCCAGGATAAAAGTCAGGAGTTAAAAAACGGTGATTGGGTGAAATGCCGTTTGACCAAGCATGGCCTAAAAGACGATCGTTTTCGCGCTGAGATTTTAGAATATGTCACCGCCGCCGCCGATCCCAAGGCCCCGTGGACGGTCAGTTTAAAGGAGCTTAATTTACCGCTGCAATGCCCGCCTTGCCCGGAAAATCTCACCTTTAACGAACAAAATGAAGCGCGCGAAGATCTCACGGCCCTGCCCTTTGTCACCATCGATAGCGAAAAGACCAAGGATATGGACGATGCGCTCTATATCACTAAAGCTGATGACGGCTCCTTTGTGCTCTATGTGGCCATTGCCGATCCCACCGGCTATATCGATGAAAACTCCGCCCTAGACAAGGAAGCGGCCAAGCGCGCCTTTTCTATCTATCTGCCCGGGCGCGATATTCCGATGCTCCCGCGTGAGCTGTCGGATGATTTATGCTCCTTACGTGAAGGGCAAGTGCGTCCGGTACTGTGCGCCAAGATCCCGGTAACGACAAGTGGTGAAGTCTTATCCTCTAAGGCCATCTTTACCTTAGCTAACATCAAGTCCCAAGGTAAGCTTATCTACAATCAAGTCTCCGATTATTTGGAAAAAGGCCAGGCTGACGGCTTTAAACCCAGTGCAGAAATTGACGCCCAATTAAAGCTCTTAGTGGAGTTTACTCACGTGCGCGATCAGTATCGCTGCACCCACTCTGCGCCTTTTCGCAATCACCCGGACTATGAGTTCGTGCTCACTGAGGATGGGGCTTTAGATCATATTGAATTAAACTATCGCCGCATTGCCAATCAGATTGTCGAAGAGTCAATGATCACGGCCAATATCGCCTGTGGCGATCTGTTAGCGGCGCATTTTAATGCCGGCATTTTCAATACCCACAAGGGCTTTGATTTAAGCGAAAGCCGCAATATCTTAGATTTATTGCGCCAAGAAGGCTTTGAAGGGGCCACTGAGGAGAGCATTGCCACCATGGAAGGCTTTAGTGCCATCCGCCGCTATGCTGCCTGCCAAGAAAGCCCGTATTTGGACTGCCGCATCCGTAAGTTACAGGAATATTCGCAAATTAGCATCACCCCGGCACCGCACTATGCCTTGGGCCTGAAAAACTACGCCACCTGGACCTCACCTATTCGTAAATATGGCGACATGATTAATCATCGGCTGCTTAAGGCCATGATCTTACAGCGCCCGTCCCCACGGCTTCCCGATGCTGACACCCTGCTGACGATGAATACCGCACGGCGCGTCAATCGCCAGGCTGAGCGCGCGGTACGCGATTGGCTCTATGTCGATTATCTCTTCCCGGATATTGAGAAGAAGACCGTCTTTAAAGGCGAGATCTTAGATGTCGTGCGCGGGGGCTTACGCCTTATTCTGCAGGAAAATGGCGCGAGCGTTTTTATCCCCGGGACCTATATTAGCGACGATAAGACGGCATTGGAGTTTTCCAATACCACCGGTGAGCTCTTGGTGCGTGGCTTATGCGCACTGCGCCTAGGCGACGTCATCCCTGTCCACATTGTCGACATTAACAAGACCACCCGCTCGATTGTCGCCGCCCCGGTAGAGCCGGTAGGCGGACTGAAATTGCCTGACGCGCAGGCACTGTTACAACAGCGCCGCCGCTAAAGTTCTTTAAGGTGCCGCCTGCTTGGCGGCACTGCTTTTAAAGCTAAGATTTTCATCCTATGAGCTATTTGCAAGATTACAAAACATTAAAAGAAAATTTCTTTATCATGGGCGGGCATTTGGCTGACGATCTCTGTCAGGGTGCATTACCTGCCATCTTGTCCTTTATGTATCTTGAGGGCAAGTTATCCTCCTATGCCGATGTAGCTTTTCTTATCATGGCCACCACCATGGTAAATGCCATCGCTCAGCCCTTAACCGGCCTGCTCTCTGACCGTAAACCGCGCCCGTACTTTATGTGCGCCGGTATGTTAATTGCCGCTTTAGGCATTATGTTTATCGGTTTTGTCGATAACTTTGCGCTGCTCTTTATCTTAGTGGCCATCAATGGCATCGGCACGGCCACCTTTCACCCGGCGGCCGGTAAATTGGCCAATATCTTTGCCAGCGGGCATTTGGGCAAGGGCATGTCCATTTTCTCGGTAGGCGGCAATATCGGCTTTGCCTTAGGCCCGCTCTACTATACCGCCGGCTATATGCTCTTTGGGTTAAAGGCGACCTTACTTATCTGTCTGCCCGCCCTTGTCATGGCTTATTTTTTCGTGCGCAAAAATAAGATGTATGTAGAGCGTTCGGCGCAGGCTTTGGCGCAGGTCAAAACGCAACGCGAGCAAGAGGGACTTAAAGAAAACTATCGCGGCACCGCCATCTTACTGTTGCTCGTGTTCGCCCGCTCGGCGGCGATGTTCTCGCTGACCGCCTTCTTACCGCTTTACTTTGTCGATGTGCTCCATAAGCCTGAAGAAGGTGCCGCACTTACCAATAGCGTAATTGCCATCTGTGGTGCCGCCGCCACTCTCATTGGCGGATCGTTTTCCGATAAGTTTGGCTTTACCCAATTGGTACGCCTGACCTCCTTTGTCGCCGTACCCTTTGCCTTTTTATTTGTCGCCACCGACATCGTGCCCTTGGCGCTTTTAGGCCTCATGGGCGCCTCCTTTGCCTATTACATGGCCATGTCACCGCTTGTTATCATCGGGCAACGCTTTTTATGCCTGCATTTGGGCTTGGCCACCGGGCTTACGGTAGGTTTGGGCATTAGTTTTGGCGGCATTATCGCCCCGCTCCTTGGCATGGTCGGCGATAAGTATGGGCTTACCGTCACCATGCAAATTGTCGCCGCGCTGCTCTTACTTTCCGCCCTGATTTCGCTCCTCGTGCCTAAGGTCAACGGGCGTAAGCTCAAGTAAAACGGAGCAAAATATGATGTAGCCATCGCCTTATCGCGGCCTAAAATACTCTAGGGACGGTGGCTGTCTTTTGTTAATATAAACTTTGTACCAAGCGTACAACAAGGCTCTTTAAAAATCTGTAATGCAATGAAGTATCGGATTCACAATAAAAATTGATGTGATTTAACTAACTAGGGCGGGAATCATCCTGATTGATTTAGGCCGGCTTGGTGATGAAAGTCTTGGTAAAAGTTTAAGTGCCGATAAGAACTCCACCGGCACTTGTAAATGATTGTTAACAGTTAAAACCTGAATCGATACTCTGCTTGGACTCCTTGATCAAAACGTTCTCCGTTACCTGCAGTAACGCCGTAACTTACCCCAAAGGAATGGTTTGCATAAGCAAAATTCAAACCGAGTTTTGCCGAATACAAAACACTACTGGCCACGCGAGTATCAATGACGTCATAAAATGAGGTACCGCTAAGACCTACAGTGTTGTCCGTGTTTTTGTCTCCTAAATTAGGAGCAATTTCTAAATCCAGATACGGTTTGATGCTTAAATCATCTCCGCTGTCAAAAGTACCGCTGAATGCTACGCCCACCGGAATTTGCACTAAATCGATATTGTCAGCAGTATATGTAAAGCCACCGCAGGAAAAATCGTCCATATCAATATGCTGATAACGGGCTCCTATATGGGGTATCACCGCAAATTTTTCATTTATTGCTATGGGCATTTCCGCACGCAGGGCTACACTGTAAGCATTGACATCAACTGTGGCATTGTAACGTCCTTGCGAAATATCGTTTTCGGTAGACATATAACCGATATTGGCGAGGAAATTGATATATTCGGTAGGGAACACCGTATACAAATTGACCCCCCAATAGTCGACTTCGTTTTTAATTCCGTCTCCGGCACCCTGTCCGCGCACCGAACCGCTACCTAAGCTCAAAGACAGACCGAATGCCGCTGAGTTGAAGACATAATCAGTACCTAAAGTTACTCCAGCCAAATCACTTTTGATGCCGTAAGAGGTAGATCCCGCTTTATAACTGTCGGCTTTGGCAAAATTACCGTTAATTTCGACCCAGACATCCCCTAAATCGCTATTATGCGGTAACTTTGAAATAAGTTTAGAGCCGTGCTGCTCTAAGGTATCATCTATCATCACAATGGCATCCAATGCGGCAATTTGCGCACCGCCTGCGACTGCCATTAAGGCAATATTATTTAAAGCAGAAGCCGCAGTTGCAAGATCGCTGTCGGTAGTTAAGGCAATGATGCGGTCAGAGCCTTCCCCGGTTGTGGCGATTGCTCCGCTTACAACGTTGGGCATTAAAAGCTCATTGCCAAAAACTGACTGAGCACTTTTAACTGTGATTTTATTATCTTCAACTGCCGTAAGCAGATTATCTGTTTCAAAGACATAATTGTCAGGGCTTGTCCCAGTCGTCACGTCAAAGACGATTGTACCTGCTTTTACCCGCGCTGAGTTTACCAAGCGCACCTTCGAGCCTTCCTCACTTGAAGCTTCATCAACAGTAAGCAAAGGCGCAGTTCCGTCATAATTTTCTGCGGCAAAAATCACTAATGTACCGTCACTTAGCAGATTTAGCTTGCTATCTGCAAGTGTGGATCCTTGTGCTTTTGTACCGACAGTTATATTCCCGGTTAATGTTGAGCCAGCATAAACAACTAAGGCTGCAACGTCATTTTCGCTTAAGGATGCTTGAGCATCAGCGGCAGTAACGCCCAATGCTGTAGCTCCTTTGGAGTTTAACACTCCGTCAAAATCATCATAAGCCCCATCAAGGATGCTCACCGTATCTTCTGCAACATTAACCGTACCGTTGCCAACTAATGCATTGCCGGCGCTTATGCTACTGTTTCCGTTTATATTAAGCGTGCCGCCGTTACTAACATAGATACCGGCTTCAGTTTCCACTCTTGAACCTTTTACTGTAACCGCTCCGCCTGCATAATTAATAGTGCCATTATCGGCATAAAATCCGTAAGCGTAACCGTTACCGTTGTCACTTTCGGCGAAAACTTCTATCTTGCCAGTACCGATTGATGTATTTCCATTTTCGTCGGTATAAACGCCTACAGCATCAGCCTGCTGTGTGCTTACGGCAGTGACGGTTATATCCGTATTCTGCAGTGATATTTGATTAGTTAAACCATAATCATTTGTATTATTAATACCGAAAGCAGATGCAAATCCTGATGAAGTTGTACCTGTATTGGTGGCAGTCACATTAATAACAGTCGCCCCTTGAGCGGAAATATTATCGGTACGCACATTATGTCCCTCAGATGAAATACCGACAGCTTGAGCTGCGTAGCCGTCATTTTCCGCAATTGCTGTAATGGTTCCACCATTAAAGGAAATCTGACCTCCATTATTGGCAACTATTCCTTGTGCCACCGCTGCATATGCATTGTCGCCGTAAGCTACGGAATTAATGTTGATGGTACCGGTGTGCGTAATGCCCCAAGTATTATAAATACCATTTACATAAAAATTTTGCGTCCCGTTAGTTAGAGTGCCGGTTGATTTAACATCTATTTTTATATCATCCGTTGTCAGCGTATATAAATCATCCTCAGAGCCTGTCCAATTATATAAGCCGCTAAACACACTCACCCTGGCATCTGTGCTTTGATTACTTTGTACTGCGATATTACCAATGAGAGTTATATCTGAAGAATATCGGCACCCGATTACATAATTTTTGTCATTATCAGTTATAACGATGCTGTCGCCATCGGTAAAAGTATAGGTATACCCGCTCTCTTCATTGCCGGTGCGGATTGAGTTGTATTGTGATTCATTAGCAGGATTTCCATTGATGTGCTGGGAATATTCGGTAGCACTAGCCGTAACAGATAAGGCTAATCCGGAAAATAAAGCCGTAGCAAGGGTTAGAAAATTTTTATTCAGTGAAAATTTAGCGTGCGGTTGATGGGATAAGGCGTTGCAAGAAAATAGAAAGTTTTTAACTAAAGGTCTTGACTTATATTCAATTTTAGTGTATAGGGGGGGGCTGTAAAAACAGCTTTGCCGCATGTTGCAATATGGCACTATATTGCCTTATCAGCATAGTAATGGTGCTTTTGGTCTGCCTCATGATTAGCTCCTTATTTTATATAACAGTTTTGCGCGAATATTCGGTTAGAAATTCTTAAATATTCTGTTCCTCAACTTCTTATTATCACGTACTTTCTTGAGTATCTTCTTCCAATAATTGTTCTTAATTTAACCGCTAATTTCCCCCCTCGAACCCATTATCATCACTAACCAGAACCTTGTCAAAATATATTTTTAGGATTTACGAATGCAACAGGTAAATGATTTGCGCAGGGCAAACCTTAGCGGATTAAACTTAAAACGGCGAAACTAAACGCGTGCACGAGCTTATTCGCAGCGATCTTCCGTAGTAGCAAAAGAAGAAGAGAGAAAAGCCGCCCTCAGGCGGCTTTTTAAGCTTTATAAGCGCTTTTTTAAGCGGCAGTAAACTTAATGCCGCTTTGGGTTAGCAGCGCATCGACGGTAGGCTTGCGTCCGCGGAAGGCAATAAAGGCAGCAAGTGGATCTTCAGCGCCACCTACGGCTAAGATATCATCGCGAAAATCTTGACCCACCTGCGTATTGAAAATGCCTTCTTCCAAGAAACGCCCAAAGGCATCGGCCGCTAAGACCTCAGCCCACTTGTAGCTGTAATAACCGGCTGCATAACCACCGGCAAAAATATGGCTAAAGGAATTGGGCATGCGCGATTTCTCGTATGGCGGGGTCACTGACAGTTCAGCCATCACCGCCTGATAGGTCTCCATAATGCGCCCGCCCTTGGCCGGGTCATAATCGCGATGGAGCAGAAAATCAAAGAGCGCAAATTGCAATTGCCGCAGCATCGCCATCGCCGACTCAAAGTTCTTGGCCTTAAGCAGGGCCTGTAATTTTTCTGGCGGTAAAGGCTCCCCGGTGCCGACCTTACCTGAAAGGAAATTGAGCACTTCTTGTTGCCAGGCAAATTCCTCATTAAATTGTGACGGCAATTCCACCGCATCCCACGGCACGCCATTGATGCCGGAGACATCGGCAATATCGATACGGGTAAGGAGCTGATTTAAACCATGGCCAAACTCATGGAATAAGGTCACTACCTCCGCATGGGTAAGCTCAGCCTGCCGTTTGCCCACCGGCGGCGTGAAATTACATACCAAATAGGCTACCGGCAATTGCAAGGCGCCATCTTGACGATAGCGGCGCACCTGACACTCATCCATCCACGCGCCACCGCGCTTGCCCTGCCGGGCATACAGATCCATATAGAAGGTGCCAATCTTGCTGCCAAAGCCGTCATAGACATCATAGCAAGTAACATCGTCATGCCAGACATCCACGCCATAGCGCGGGCGAATGGTAATGTCATATAAACGATGGGCACATTCAAATAAGCCTGACAAGACCTTATTTATCGGAAAATACGGCCGTAATTCCTCGGCATTATAGGAATATTGCGCTTGACGCAATTTCTCGGCGTAATAGGCCACATCCCACGGCTGTAAATCACTTTGCCCCAAGGAGGCGGCAAAGTCACGTAAAGCCTGCATCTCCGCCTCACCTTGAGGCTTGGATTTACGTGCCAAATCACGCAAGAAATCAACCACCTCAGAAGTATTCTTGGCCATCTTGGTGGCCAAGGAGAGCGCTGCATAATTGTCAAAACCTAATAATTGCGCCTCTTCATGCCGTAACTTTAAGATCTGCTCCATAACAGGCTGATTATCAAATTGCCCCGCCTGTGGCCCTAGCTCTGAGGCTCGGGTATTGTAGGCCTCATACAGCTCTTGGCGTAGCGCACGATTATCGGCATACATCATCACCGGCATATAGGAGGGGATATCTAAGGTAAAGGCCCAGCCCTCAAGTGAGCGTTGCTCTGCCTGTGCTTTGGCAAGCTTACGTGCGCCCAGCGGCAGGCCGGATAACTCATTTTCATCCGTGACCTGCTTGACATAGGCATGCGTGGCATCGAGCACATGATTGGCAAAATCAGATTGTAATTGCGATAATTGCGCGCTAATTTCCCCCAAACGCGCCTTTTGCGCGGGCGGTAAATCCACACCGGTAAGTTTAAAGTCACGCAAGCTATTTTCAATCGAGCGCCGTTGCGCCTTAGTTAAGAGCAAGAACTCATCACTGTCCTTAATGCGCGTTAAAACTTCATATAAAGGCTGATACTGTCCACACCAGGTATAGTACTCTGACAGTAGCGGCAGGCAGCTGTCATGGGCGAGACGCATTTCATCGGTATTGCAGACCCCATTTAAATGCGAGACTACCGCCCACATCTTAGATAAGCGATCATCGGCCTCCTCAATGGGTGCGATCACACTATCCCACGAGGGCTTAGGGTCAGCCTTACTTTGCGCCGTAATCTCTATTATGGTCTGACGACAATGTTCTACCGCCTGTGAAATGGCCGGGTAAATATGGTGCGGCTTTAAAGCCGAGAAAATCGGCAAGCCTTCAATATGCAGTAAAGGATTGAAATCTTCAGTCATGACTTTCTCCTGCAAGTTAAGTCAACGCGACATTATCATGCAGGATTATGCGCAAAAAAGCCCCCTCAGGCAACAAAATATAGGCTATAAGGCAGTTGTGTTAAAATTCGCCACAGGTATAACAAACTAGCAATTTTATGAACGATCCTATAGATAAGTACACCGAGCGCTTGCAAGATCTGCAAGCGCTGTTGCAAGAGCGGCAATTAGACGCCCTCCTTGTCCCGCATGATGATATTTATTTGTCTGCTGAATTAAATCCTGACAGTGAAGAGCTTGCCTTTTTAACCGGCTTTACCGGCTCGGCTGGCATGGCTGCGGTAAAAGTGCCGCCTGCTAACGATGAAGATGAGGTCACGCAAGTCTCCCTCTCAGACGACACCACCCAGTCTCTCTCTGCCCAAGCGGCTATCTTTGTGGATGGACGCTATGTCATTCAAGTAAAAGAGCAAACCTACCCGGAGCTCTTTGATACTTTCAATAGCGCACAGTTAAGCGCCTGCGAGTATTTATGCCAAACCCTACCCAAGGGGGCGACCGTGGGTCTTGATATCCGCCGCATCTCTTATGAGCAATATCGCACCATACAACGGCAGCTGACGCAACATGATCTTAAATTACAGCCCTTAGAAGAAAGCTTGGTTGCCGCCATCTGGCAAGACCGGCCGGCGCACATTTACTCTCCGGTGGAAATTTACCCCGATGAGCTCAACGGCTGCCCGTCGATGGTCAAAAGACGCAATTTAGCTGCACAATTGCGGGATTTGGGCATGGACGCGACCGTCATTTGCAATCCCGAGGCCGTCTGTTGGCTCCTTAACATCCGCGGACGTGATCGCCACTGTCTGCCGGTGGTCAATTGCCGTTTAATTGCCTATACCAATGAAGTTTTAGAATGGTATATCGCCCCGCAGCAATTGAGCGATGAAATATTACCGGAGCTGACTGCCCATTGCGGACATGTCGATATCTTCCCCCAAGAGAGCTTTAATGATGCGCTCGAGCGCTTATGCACGGCCCGCAGCAGTGTCTATATTGATCCGCAACAGACCAATGCTTCCATCTTAAAGCGCTTATATGAAGGCGGCGCTGAGGTCACCACAGGGCTTGGGCTGTGTGAACTACCTAAGGCCATTAAAAATGACACGGAGCTTGCCGGTGAGCAGGCGGCGCATTTTAAAGATGGCGTGGCAATGTGCCGCTTTTTAAGCTGGCTTGACAGCTTAACCTCCCTTGACCTGCAAGCAGATGCGCAAGGGGTCAGTCAATTACTGCACGATGTCTCCGAGGCCTCGCTGGCCACCAAGGCCGAGGAATTTCGCCGCGCGCAGGGCGATTTTATCGAGTGCTCCTTTGACACCATCTCAGCCCTAGGGCCCAATGCCGCGATGTGTCATTACAATTACCGCACCGTAGCTCATCCGCGCCTTTTGGGCGAAGATGCCCTCTATTTAATTGACAGCGGCGCCCATTATTTACAAGGCACCACCGACATTACCCGCACCGTATTGTGCTCGCCCCACCCCAGTGCAGAGCACAAAAAGATGTATACCTTAGTGCTCAAATGCCATATTGCGCTTGCCTCAGCCATCTTCCCGCAAGGCACCTCCGGACTGCAATTAGATGCCCTAGCCCGCAGGCCCTTATGGGATTTAGGCTTAGATTTTGATCATGGCACCGGCCATGGCGTGGGTCATCTGCTGGCCGTACACGAAGGGCCGCAGGGGATTTCGCGTCGTTACTCCCAAACCCCGCTTACCCCGGGCATGGTATTGTCTATCGAACCTGGCTTCTATGCGGCAGGTAAATATGGCATCCGCCTGGAAAACTTAGTCACCGTCACCCCTTGCTCGTTGCCACAATTAGAGCATATGCTGTGCTTTAGCCCGCTGACCTTAGTGCCTTTTGACCGCCGCTTAATTGAGCGCGATATGCTCACCTGTAAAGAGCGGGAATGGCTGAATAATTATCACCAACAGGTCTTTAGCACCTTAAGCGTCAGCTCGCAGTTAACGGAGCTTGAAGTGCAATGGCTGGCCGCTGCCACCGCGGCATTGTAAGCATGAAATAAGGACAGGCGCATGTTCTGGTTTAAAAAGAGTCTTCCCACCGCGATTTACTGCCAAACCAAATTACGGCAGTTACCGCATATTGCGGTTAAGGCAAGCAACTATACGATTTTAGAGCGCCCGGAACATTTCCATGCGCGCATGTTAGAGCTCATTGATAGTGCCCGCGAGCGCATCACCTTAAACTTGCTCTATCTGCAAGACGATGAGGCCGGACGTGAAATACTGCAGGCGCTCTATGCCGCGCAAGCACGCCATCCGCAATTACATATTCGCGTCTATGTCGATTTTCATCGCGCGCAGCGTGGTTTAATTGGCCAGGATAAGGCTGCCGGCAATGCCGCGCTCTATTACCGCATGGCCACCGATTGTCCGCATCCGCCGGCCATCTATGGCGTGCCGGTAAAAAAGCGCGAAATCTTTGGCGTCATGCACTTAAAGGGCTGTGTCTTTGACAATACCGTGCTCTATTCCGGCGCCTCGGTCAACAATGTCTATTTAAATTTTGCCGGTCGCTATCGCCTAGATAGATACCATGAGATCTACTCCAAAGATCTGGCCGACTGCTTTAATGACTTTGCCACCAAGGCCTTTCATATCAATTTTGCCGTGCAGGACTTCTCGCAAGGTCAAGTTAAGCCGGCGCGCGATATTAAAGAGGAAATTAAGCAATTACGCCGCCATTTAACGCAGGTACATTACACTTTCAAGGACAATCGTCTGCGCAATGACGAAGTGGGGATCACCCCTCTTGTGGGCCTGGGTAAACGCGGCAATCAATTAAATCGCACCATCTTGTGGTGTATCACCGCGGCCAAACGCGAGATCTTTTTGTGCACGCCTTATTTCAATCCGCCCAAGACTTTGTTAACGGCGCTGGAAAATGCCTTAGCGCGCGGCGTTAAGGTGACCGTGGTCGTAGGCGATAAGGTGGCCAATGATTTCTATATTGCCCCGCATGAAAAGTTCAGTGCCATCGGCGCCATTCCCTATATCTATGAGCAAAACTTACGCGAGTTTATTACCCGCTATCAGCCGCAGGTGCTTGCCGGGCAACTTAAAGTAATGCTTTGGCAACACGGCAACAATACCTATCATTTAAAGGGCCTGTTTGTCGACAATAATTACGCCCTCATTACCGGCAATAATTTAAACCCGCGCGCCTGGGCGCTTGATCTGGAAAACGGGCTTTTAGTCTACGATCCGCATCATCTGATGCAGGAGAAGTATCGCCATGAGCAACAATTTATTCTGCGCCACACCAAGCAAATTACGCGCGCCGATGAAATTGACAGCGTGGAGAGCTATCCTGAGCAGGTGCGTCGCATCTTAGATAAAGTGCGCCGTTTCCGCGCCTCCTTAATTATCAAACAACTGCTCTAAACTCTAACGCGGGGCTGTAGCTTTGTAATTTGCCTGCGCTACAATAAAGTATTACGCCGCTTGTGTGGCGCCGTAAATGACAAGAGAGAGCCCCTGCAATGAGATGGCAAACGAGACTTTGGGTTTTTACCTGCTGTATCTTTTTTACTAGCGCCTCCTATACCATGGTGGTGCCCTTTTTGCCCATCTATCTGTTACACATTGGCGCGACCACGGACAATGTTGAATTGTGGTCAGCCGCCGTCTTTTCCATTAGCTTTTTAATCGGCGGCACCATGGCGCCGGTATGGGGCAAACTAGCTGACAAACAAGGGCAAAAACTCATGGCCGCCCGCTCTGCGCTCTTATTGTGTTTAGCCTACAGCTCAGGTGGTATTGTGCAAAGCCCGCTACAGCTTTTGGGGATGCGCGTACTCCAAGGCTTTGCCAATGGTTATTTACCCTCAGCGCTGTCGATGATCTCCTCCACCACTCCGCGTGAGCGCATCGGCTATGCCTTAGGCGTCATGCAATCCTCACAATTAGTCGGTACGGTCAGCGGCCCGTTAATTGGCGGTATCCTTGCGCATGTCTTAGGTATTCGCGCCTCATTCTTTGTCGCCGGGGCCGCTTTATTGTTAATCTTTGTAGTCACCGTGCTCACCCCATCAGATAAAAGTAAAACTGAGCGCGCTCAGGCGGCATCGGCTCAACAAACCTCGCTTTTTAATGATATTAAGGTAAGTTTTAAAGATAGAGCCATCGGCGAGCTGTTGTTGCTCTTTTTTGCCTTTAACCTCGTCATGGTCGCCATTCAGCCAATTCTCTCGCTCTTTGTAGCAGAGCTTTCAGGGGGCATTGATAATGACAATGTAGAAATCTTAGCCGGCCTGGCCTGCTCATTGCCGCCCTTAGTAGGCGCCATTACCGCACCTTTTTGGGGTATGTTTGGGCAAAATAAAGGCTTTTTCCTGGCCATGGGCCTTGGCTTTGCGGGGGCTGGTTTCTTTATCTTCCTGCAAGGTTTTTCTCCGAACATCACCTATCTCTTAATTACCTCGGTAGGTTTGGGCTTATTTATTGTCGGTATTGTGCCGAGCATCAATGCGCTCCTGACTTTAAACACCCCGCCGGAGTTTCGCGGCCGCGGCTTTGGCATGATGACCATGTCCGGGCAATATGGAGCCATGTGTGGACCGCTTATCTCTGGGCTTATTGCTCACCTGCTCAATTTACATACGCAATTCTTACTTTCCGGGGCGCTCTTGATGCTCCTTAGTATCTATGCCTTTAAGCGACAAGGACAGGAGCGGCAACGCAAATTACAAGGTAGGTTGCATGGACAAGATTGATGCGCAATATCGTGCTCTGGCGGTAAAAAACTTAAAAGGTGTCGGCGATCGCATCGCCGATAAGCTCAATCATTTAGGGCTTTTTACCCTCTTTGATCTGCTCTTCAATCTGCCTTTTCGCTATTTAGATAAGACCAAGATCTACCCCCTTTCTGAACTACAAGCAGACGGGAATGCGCATTTAGTCAAGCTTGAGGTCGTGTCCTCGGGCTTTAAGGGGCAACGAGCTAAGGTCTTTTTGGTCAGTGCGCGCGATGACAGCGGCTATATTGAATTGCTCTTTTTTAATATACAGCACTATTTTGCGCAAAACTTTACCCCCGGCAAGCACTTTCTGGCCTTTGGCGCCCTCAAGCATGACAGCTACAGCGGCGCTTTAACCATGGCACACCCGGAAGTCACCTTTTTAAAGGCAGATAGGGTGCAGAAGCATCTGCGTCCCACCTTAAGCCCGATTTATCACTTAACCGATAAATTGGCGCAAAAAAATATGGGAAAGATTGAGCACGAGGCCTTAGCGCTATTAAATGCCATGCCGTTAACCGAGCTCATCCCTCCCCACTTACTCCCGGAGGGACTGCAATTTAGCCTCACCGATGCCATCTTAACTTGTCACTACCCCAAGCCGCGGCCGGATGGTCATTTGCCCTTGCCTGAAACCTTGCCGCAATTTGCACGCATTTGCCTAGAAGAATTGACCGCCTATATGTGCGCCATGCGGCGGCTTAAAGATGTGCAACAAGTCAAGCAGTCCATCGCCATTCCCTACGATCCTAAGTTACAGCAAGACTTTTTGCGCACCTTACCCTATAAGCCCACCAATGCCCAAAATCGTGTTTTTGCTGAAGTGGCGGCCGATATGGAAAAAAGTCTCCCGATGCTTCGCTTAATTAACGGTGATGTAGGCTCCGGTAAAACCTTAGTGGCGATGATGGCCGCGTTGCAGGCAGTCAAGGCTGGGGTACAATGCGTGCTCCTCGCCCCCACCGAGATTTTGGCCCATCAGCACTATGACAAATGCGTAGCCCAATTGGGCCCCTTGGGGGTAAATTGCGTGCTCTTAGGGAGCAAGCAAAATGCCGCGCAAAAGCGTAGCATACAGGCGGCAATTCAGGATGGCTCGGCGCAACTGATTATCGGCACGCACGCGGTCTTTCAAGAAAAGGTCACTTACCATCGTTTGGGCCTGGTCATTATCGATGAGCAGCATCGCTTTGGCGTAGCGCAACGCGCGGCGCTGACGCGTAAGGCTCCGGATGGCACCACGCCCCATCAATTAACCTTAAGCGCCACCCCTATTCCGCGCACCTTACAATTGACCATGTGTGCAGACTTGGCCGTCTCGCGCTTAGATGAGATCCCTCCCGGGCGTACGCCGATTATCACCGCCTGTGTCAGTAAAGCATCCACCGCACAAGCTATTGAGCGTTTGCGCTTTAACCTCGATAAAGGGGTGCAAGCTTATTGGGTATGTCCCCTCATTGATGACAGTGAAATTGCCGGGGTCAATTCCGTTACCCAAGCCTTTGAGCTTTTGTCCACCCACTTGCCCCATTGCACCATGGGAGTACTGCATGGGCAACAATCTGCCGAAAAGAAAAACGCGGTAATGGAGGACTTTGCCTCCGGGCGCATCCAATTGCTGATTGCCACCACCATTATTGAAGTAGGCGTCGATGTGCCCAATGCCACTATCATGGTCATCGATAATGCCGAGCGCCTGGGCTTGGCGCAATTACATCAATTACGCGGGCGTGTCGGGCGCGGGCATAAACAATCTTTTTGCCTGCTCATTTACGATGATAAGACCATTACCCCAACTGCCCAAGAGCGCCTTAAGATTATGCGCCAAAGTAATGACGGCTTTGCTATTGCCACCGCCGATCTTAAGTTGCGCGGCCCGGGCGATTTAACCGGCACGCAGCAGGCGGGCTTTGATACCTTTAGAATTGCCAACGTAGCGCGCGATTGGGAGCTATTGGAAAAAGCACGCACCATTGCCGACAACCTATGGCAAGAAGAAAGAGCGGTGGGGGAAAATCTCATTGCGCGCTGGTTTCCGGAAAATAACCATAACCGCTTGCAGGAGAGTTAAGCATGGCCTTTCGCCGCCCGCCCCGTCCCCACGAAAGTCGCAGCCTCCGCCTCATCAAGCGCCTGGGCCTGGGGCTTATCTTGCTGTGTGCCATCCTTAGTGCCGCCTTGCTGCTCTTAGTTAACGGCAATACCATCAAAGATCCGTTAGCGAGGCTTTTAAGTCACACCCTCGGGCAGGAAGTTAGTATCGCCCGTGCCCAGTTCTCCCCGCTCTATCCACATATTATTAAATTAGACGGTATCGCCGTAGGCACCCTTAAAGCCGGGGAAATTTATGCCGAGTATGATTTAAGTGCGTTGTTATTTAAACAAGAATTGCACTTTTACGATCTCTATATTAAAGATGCCACCTATAGCAAGGCAAGCTTGCAACAAGAGCTCTTAGCACCTCTGCCCTTTAATGCTATCCGCATGGATAGCCTGCGTTTAAACGCCATCCCGGTGCAAAGTCAACGCCTGCAGGCGCGCACCGCTACCTTACGCTTTTATGACGCGCTTTTAGAGCAAGGGAGCACCCAACCTAAATTTAGCTTTCACCACGGCACCGCGGCACTTAATGATGTTAAGCTTGATGATCTTCCGGCCAAAAATGTCGCGCTTAACTTTGCCGCCGCCCCGCAGGGACTGCGCTTAAATGAATTGCAGGCCAATTTATTAGGCGGCACCATCAACGCCACGGACGGCTTATTTAACCTTAGCACCGGCAGCCTTAAGTTTGCGCAATTACATTTATCGCGCCTCGTTTTGCCGCAGGCTTTAACCAAGCTTGCGCGCTATCAGGTGCAGGCCGATCACGGCACCCTATCCTCCATCTTTGTCGCTTTGCCTGATACTCTGGGCACTCCTTTAAATATCAGCGCCCTCTCGGGTAACTTTGAAAAGCTAACGCTTAAGCAGGGCAAACTTAGTTGCGCGCAATTTAGGCTGACAAGTGATGAGCTGGCCTTGCCCGAGTTACCCCTTGCCATCACCGACGCCACCTTAAATGGCGCCTTAATGCCCGATGGGGCGTTAAATTTAAACCTTGCAGGAGACTGCCTTGCCGGGCAGGTGCAAACTACGCTCCATTACCTGCCATCAAGCCACACGCTAGCGGTGGAAAAGCTCAGTCTTACGCACAATACCTTAGAGTTCACGCCCTCGTGGAGCGATTTTCTGACCACCACCTTAGCGCCGCTGCAGCTTACCTTGGGCAGTGTCGATATTGCCGACATGAAGCTCCTCTCCTTTGTGCCTCAATGGCCCCTCTCGGTGGAACATTTAAGTTTGCAAGCTGAGGCCTTACGCTTTGCGGATCATAAATTGCAAGGCGATAGCGCCGGGCTAATGCATGCGCAATTTAATAATCTGTTATATCACGATTTATTATTCACCCACGGTGCGGGCACCGTCACTTTAAGTGCCGAAGGACTAAACTTCAATCTCCCGGAAATAAGATTACAGCGCTCAAGTGTCAGCGCTGTCGGCGTCCTGTCTTTTACTAAGGCCCCAAGCTTTCTTATCCTCAATGCTCCGCATTTTGCAGCCGAGGATTTAAACAGTGCGCTTACCGGGCATTTATGGCAAGGTGAGGTGGCGCTACAAATAGACTTACGCGCCCCCGGCCCCTTTGACACCCATAACATCACGCAGGGCTTGCAAGGCACCTTTAGTGTCAGTGCCCCGAGTCTGCTTATTTCTCAGTTTGGCCTTGATCTGATAAATGGCGGTGATGGGCAAACGCGCACCTTAGATGGAGTAAGTCTGCTCACTGCCCTGCAAGCTGCCGATATCGGTCTGTATGACTTAAAGCTTGACGGCAATTTAGATGGTAGCACCGGCACCCTGACCTTAAGCGCCCGCACTCCAGCCTCTTTGCTTACGGCACGCGCCAGCAGCCCCCTTAACAGCTTAGCTTTAAGCGGTGAAGGGATAATGACCTCCCTGCCAGGGGACTCGATTACGCTCATTCATTTAGGCGGCACCCTGCAAGCCCCGACCTTTACCTTAAGCCCCTTAAAGCGCGGGGCCTTACGTCCAGGACTGTTTACGGTGCCAAACGCGCATCTTACGCGCGTCAATCAACTCGCTACACAGATAAGCGCCGCTGTAAGCCGTGCAAATAACTCCCATAGCCCCTCTAGGCCGTAGTTCCATGGGTCTTAAGCGGCCCATCCTTAGGGGCATCGCCATTGATGCTTGAACTTAAAGCGGCATTATGGGCCGCCACTTGCGCCAAGATCTCGCTTTCACTAAGCGGGGCAAAGTGATGCAGATCGGCACCGACATTTAAGGCATTGCGCAAGCGCCCGGTCATCTCATTGCAATAAGTATTGTTGTGAATATGCCCATAAAGGTGAATGACTTGCGGATCGATACTGCCATTCCAAAACATCAGCGGGTAGTGCATCAAGATATAGGTATAGCCGGACGGGGAATGCAATTCTTTATAGTCACAAATTTCGCACAGCTCCGGCACCTTGCGCCCCGGCGCTTCATTTAAGAATTTGTCGTGATTGCCGACAATGAGATGTTTGTGCCCGTTTAAGCCTTGTAAATAGCCACGTACCTGCGATAAATGCGCCAGACTAAAATCACCTAAGATATAGATATCATCCTCCGGACCTACGCGAGCATTCCAATTGGCGCTTAAAGCCGCATCCATCGCCGCGCAATCATCAAAGGGGCGGGCACAATAGCGAATGATATTGGTATGGCCAAAATGGGGGTCAGCAGTAAAAAACAGCATATCTTATCCTCATGCACAATCCTGCCCCGTCCTTAAGCTCCCCCTCTTCCCCCCTGAGAGTCAAGACCTAAGGCCGTGGCATCTAGTAAGTCAGATTTTACGGCAAATTAGGCCTCACGGACAGACCCCCTCCCGCCCTTGACCATCTTTTTTCAGATGGGTTCTAACTTTTAGCTATGCTTTATCTGATGGATAATAAAAAAGCTAATTACCACAGGAGGTTAGTATGTTAGGTTATCTTACTTGCCGCCCTGCCGGAAGCGTTTTTTCTTCCCGTACCATTTTTGCACTCGCCGGCTTTGCGGTCGCCGCTTGGGCGCCCTTAGTGCCCCATGTCAAGACCGGACTTGCGCTCAGTCACGCCGCGCTGTCGCATTATATTCTACTCATGGGCACGGGCTCGATTTGCGGCATGGCGTTAATTACCGCACTGTTACGTTACTTTAAATTACGTACCATCTTAGTCTTAGCCCTGCTAATGCTCAATGGCGCGCTCTATATCTGTATTGCCCTGCCAAGCCGCGAGCTTACGGCCGTGGCCCTATTTTGTTTTGGTTTGGGACTTGGCTTTCTGGAAATTGGTGGCAATATCTATGCCTCATTTTTAGAAGAAAAGTTAGAGCGCGTCTTATTGCCGCAGATGCATGGCTGTTATTCACTTGGGGAGATGGGTGCGCTAGCCACTGCCATCGTTTTGTTAAACCTCGGACTTAGTTTTTACAGTGCCATCTTGGTACCAACTTTATGCTTAAGTCTGATGGCGCTTTTAAGTCTGCCTTATGTAGACTTTAAGCCGACCGTGCGCACAGCTACAGCACCAAGCTTTAGCCTGCCACATGGCTCGGTTTTGCTCTTTGCCTTAGTCTCAAGCCTTATTTATATGGTCGAAGGCGGAATGCTTGATTGGTCGGCGCTTTATTTAATGCAAAACAGTGCCCTGACGTTAGAGCTTGCTAGCTCTGGCTATATCGTCCTCATTGTAGCGATGGCGGTGGCACGCTTTAGTGGCGGGTATTTAATTGCCAAATTCTCCAGCTTTAAGGTCCTGCTGTGCTCAGTACTTGGCTGTGCGCTGGCCTTAATTGGCATGTATTTAAGCGCAAGCTTATGGCTTATCTATGGCTACTTTATGCTCCTAGGGCTGTCCATTGCCAATATCATGCCCATTTGCATCTCGCTTGCCGGCAGGCAAGAACAGATGCCGGCACTTACAGCCATTTCCGCAGTCTCCACCTGCGGCTATGGTGCCTTAATTATCGGCCCGGCTTTAATTGGTTATTTGGCTGCCCACTTGACCTTAAGTGGAGCCTTCTTTACCTTAGGACTCATAGTCTTAGCTTTAAGTCTATTAATTTATATCACGCGTAAGGCCTTTAGCTTAGCGTAAGGAGCACTCCATGGATGGCGCGGCAATCAAACTCATACAATTGCAGGCGGTATTACTTTCCGCGCGCCTAGGATCTTTTTCCCAAGCGGCGCGCCACATGGGACGCGCCCAATCGGCAGTATCCACCTATGTCCACGATGTGGAATTGGACTTGGGCTTTCCGCTCTTTGAGCGCGGGCACAAGCTCAAGCTAACCCCGCGCGGAGCGCTGCTCTTACCGCAAATGCAAAAGCTCTATGATGATAATGTACTCTTTGCCCATCGTGCGCGCGAGCTGTACCACTTAAGCCACCCCACGCTACGTTTGGGCATCGATTTTTCCATCTATAACAAAGAGCTTTTTATCATGTTGCGCGCCTTGGCTGATGCCTATCCGGCGCTACAATTGCGTCTTTCCCCGATCTCCTCTTTTGACGTACAAACCTTTATGGGGGATTTTTCCCTGGATGCGGCCTTGTACTTTAACCATAGTCAAAATTTACCCTATGCCTGCCTTACCTTAGGCACCGTGGTCAATCGCGTGATCGTCGCCACCGATCATCCGCTAGCGCAGCAACGCGAGATCACGCGTGCTGATTTAAGCTCCTACCGTCAAATCGTGATGTGCTCAAATTTAAGTAGCAAGCATAAGGGCATTACCCTCTCACCGCTTAATTGGGAGGTAGACAATTTCTACTATGCCCTCTCCTTGGTGGCAAGCGGCGTCGGCTTTGCGGTAGTACCGGAAATCTTAATTGCCACCGAGCATGATTTCTTTGGTCTGCTAACCTGCCTTGATGACAGTAAACTTGATTTCCCCGATGCTACGATGTCCCTTATCTGGCAAGATGGCATCGATAAGGTGGAGCCCTTTGCCTTTTTGCGTGATAAGCTGTGCGCCTTCTATCAGCCGCGACTGAAAAACATCAGCCTGTTTGCCTCTTCAGGAGCGTACAATCCACCGGACAGGCCAAGATATCGCCCATAAAAAAATCCTCAAGGGGTGAACTTGAGGATTGTGCTTACTTAGTGCTTGTTATGCAGTTTAATCTTTATTGCGCCGCCTGAATCGGGGTGGCACGCTCCACATCAATGCTGACGCTTAATAAATCTTTATCTACCTGTCCTACGATCTCAATTAACTGATCTTTGGCAATCGAGCTCCAATCGTAGTCATCATCAAGCTCTACCTCAATGGTTCCCCCCTGGGTGTCGGTGAACTCATAGTGATCTTTACCCAAGTAATTGGTCAGCCGTCCCTGTAAGGTCACCACCTGATCGTCATAGGCCGAGCTCTTAACCGTAGCGACAGTGTTGGGGGCCTGATTGGCAAAACCCTGCGGACCTGCCGGAGCGTTCGGCGAGCCAAAGCCCTGCGGGGCAGCGATGGCAGCAGTGGTGGCAAATAAGGTGGCGGCAACAACAACGGCTAATTTTTTCATCTTCATTTCCTCTAAAATCAGTTGGGTCTTAGTTGCAGCGTCTGCTGCATTTCATGGTTGTCATTCTAGAGGACGAAAATTAGCCCACACTTAGCATTTTTACTATTTTTCCCTTTATTTGCAAAAAGTTATCACCAAGCTTGCTAAGTTTAGCCTAAGTTTTGGCTACCACCGGCCCGGTAAGTTGCGCCAGGCGGACAAAAAGCAGCGGCGCCTGCTCCTTGCCTTGCCGCACCAAGCCCAAAAGCGCACTTACTTCCGCGCCCAACAGAATAATGAACCAATTGATATTGATCCAAATCATCAAGACCGGCAAGGCTGCCAAGGCGCCATAGATGGCCTGATAATCGGTAAAGTTGATAATAAAGGTAGCAAAGATCCGCTTGGCCAGCTCAAAGAGCACGGTGACAAGTACCGCCCCGATAAGCGCATCGCGCAAACGCACCTCAGCATTGGGCACAGCCAAAAAGACCACTGCCACCACCGCCATTTCAATGGCTATCGGCATGCAAAAATACAAAACCTGCTGGGCAAAGCTTAAATCCACGCCAAAAAAGGAGAGGGTGATAATGCGCGAGGTAAGCCACAAGATAAGGGATAAGGACAAAGGCCCCATCGTCAGCAAGGTCCAATAAATGGCCACCGTCAGCGCCAAGCGTCGTTTGCCCCCGCGCCAAATGCGATTGATGGTCTTATCCACCGCCCGCACCAACATCAGCGAGACCACAATTAACATTAAAGAGCCGGTGACGGTCATAGATCCGGCATGAAGCACAAATTGGCCCACATTTTCACTGACGGCCTCAGAAAATACCGGCATAAAGTTTTCACTGGCAAAGCGCAACAGCGCTTCTTTGAGGGGTTCAAAGCCCGGGGCCATGGTAAAAATCGACACCACCACGGTAAGCGCCGGAATTAAGGCCAAAATGGTGGTAAAGGAAAGAGCGGCCGCCTCTAAAAAGAGCTCATCGCGCCGCACGCGCTGCCACATAAAATCAATTAATTCACGCACAACTGCACTCTCATCTGGAGGATTTGACC
Organism: Candidatus Anaerobiospirillum merdipullorum; assembly: GCA_018883895.1. Taxonomy (GTDB): domain Bacteria; phylum Pseudomonadota; class Gammaproteobacteria; order Enterobacterales; family Succinivibrionaceae; genus Avisuccinivibrio; species Avisuccinivibrio merdipullorum. The sequence continues at coordinate 14,529 of JAHLFG010000088.1, read as the reverse complement.
TTATTGTAGCCTAGGACTTAGCGCGTCTAAAAATAATTACGCCGCCGGCAATGTACATCACCGACGGCTTTGGCCTTATACTTACTTAAGTAAACTTAAGCTTAAAGGCTGTAGTACATCTCAAACTCCACCGGATGCGGTGCAGTGTTAAGACGAGCCACTTCCGTACGCTTAAGCTCGATATAGGCCTGAATCATGTCCTCAGTAAAGACTCCGCCTTCAGTCAGGAAGTCATGATCTTGCTCTAAGGCATTGAGCGCCTCTTCAAGCGATCCGCAAACCTGCGGAATGGCCGCAGCCTCTTCAGGCGGCAGATCGTAGAGGTTCTTATCCATCGGATCACCCGGATCGATGCGATTTAAGATACCGTCGATGCCGGCCATCATTAAAGCGGCAAAGGCTAAGTAAGGATTGGCCATGCAGTCAGGGAAGCGCACCTCAAGGTGGGCATTCTTCGGATTGGCCGAGTGCGGAATGCGAATCGATGCCGAGCGGTTGGAGGCAGAATAGGCGAGCATCACCGGAGCCTCAAAGCCCGGTACCAGACGCTTGTAAGAATTGGTGGACGGATTGGTAAAGGCATTGATGGCCTTAGCGTGGTGAATGATACCGCCGATAAAATACAAGGCATCCTGCGACAGCCCACCGTACATGGAGCCGGCAAAGGTATTTACCCCATCCTTAATAAAGGATAAGTGGCAGTGCATACCCGACCCATTATCCCCTAAGATGGGCTTGGGCATAAAGGTAGCGGTCTTGCCCCACTTATTGGCCACGTTCTGTACTACATACTTGTAGATCATCACTTCATCGGCCTTCTTAGTTAAGGTGTTAAAGCGCGTGGCGATTTCATTTTGCCCGCAAGTGGCAACTTCGTGATGGTGAGCTTCAATCACTAAGCCCAAATCTTCCATCACTGCACACATTTCCGAGCGAATATCCTGTGACGGATCTACCGGCGGGACCGGGAAGTAACCGCCCTTGACCATCGGGCGATGACCTAAGTTGCCATCGGTATATTCAGTCTTGGAGTTCCATGCCGCCTCATAATCATCAACCTGATACATGCTGCCGCCCATCGAGACATCAAAACGCACATCATCAAATAAGAAGAACTCCGGCTCCGGACCGACGATGCACTCATCACCAAGGCCGGTGGAGCGCAGATAATTCTCCGCGCGCTTAGCCACTGAACGCGGATCGCGATCGTAGCCGGTCATGGTGGCAGCATCGAGCACGTCGCAGCGCACGATGATGGTAGGCATTTCATAGAAAGGATCGAGATGCACGCTCTCGACATCCGGCATCAGCACCATGTCTGACTTATCGATACCCTTCCAACCGGCCATCGACGAACCGTCAAACATCTTGCCTTCAGTGAAGAAATCCTCATTGACCATCTTGGCCGGGATAGAGACGTGATGCTCCTTACCCTTAGTATCGGTAAAGCGCAAATCGGCAAATCTCACCTTGTTATCGGCAATGAGAGCCATCACCTCAGCAACATCCATACTAATCTCCTAGCTCAACGCGTTAAATGCTTGGACAAATCGCTTTATTCTAACAAAAAGAGTGCATAAGCGCCATTTTAATGCACATTTCGCCCTTAAATTGCGCAAAAAACCGTTATACAGAAAAATCAGCGCTATGCTGACTATTTTGCATGATCTCAAGACGCTAAAACGCGGAGAAAAAGGCAAATTAGAGTACAATAGCGCACAGCCAAAAGCACAACCTTTCTTATTTTGCAGGTAACTACTTAATTATGGATGTTCAAAAGATCCGCAATATTGCAATTATTGCGCACGTCGATCATGGCAAGACGACCTTAGTGGATAAGCTCCTGCGCCAATCCGGCACTTTAGATCGCAGTGAGCTCGGGCAAGAGCGTGTTATGGACTCCAATGCCATCGAAAAAGAACGTGGCATTACCATTCTGTCAAAAAATACCGCCATCAATTGGAACGGCTATCGCATCAATATCGTAGACACCCCGGGTCACGCCGACTTTGGTGGTGAAGTAGAGCGTGTGATGAGCATGGTAGACTCCGTGCTGCTCTTAGTCGACGCGGTCGACGGCCCGATGCCGCAGACCCGTTTCGTCACCCAAAAGGCTTTTGCCAGCGGCTTAAAGCCGATTGTGGTCATCAATAAGTGCGACCGTGAAGGTGCACGCCCCGATTGGGTAATTGATCAGGTCTTTGATCTGTTTGATAACTTAGGCGCTACTGATGAGCAATTAGACTTCCCGGTAGTCTATGCCTCCGCCCTCTCTGGCTGGGCCACCTTAGATCTGTCACAGCCCTCGCAGGACATGACCCCGCTCTTTGAGACCATTGTAGAGCGCGTAAGCCCGCCGCAGGCTGATCTCAATGGCCCGTTCCAGATGCAGATCTCCTCTTTAGACTATACCTCTTATGTAGGTGTAATTGGCGTAGGCCGCGTCAAACGCGGTACGGCTAAGACCAATCAGCCGGTGACCATTATCTCTGCCGATGGCTCTACCCGTCAGGGCAAGATTGGTCAGGTGTTAGGCTATTTAGGTCTGCACCGCTCGGAAGTGCCGGAGGCTGAAGCTGGCGACATTATCGCAGTGACCGGTCTTGGTGAGCTCAAGATTTCCGATACCATTTGTGCCCCCAATTGCGTCGAGGCTCTGCCGGCCTTAACCGTGGATGAGCCGACGGTGTCGATGAATTTCTGCGTCAATACCTCGCCCTTTGCCGGCCGTGAAGGTAAGTTTGTCACCTCACGCAATATCGAAGAGCGTTTACGTGAAGAATTAGTACACAACGTTGCGCTGCGCGTGGAAAACACCGAAGATACCGATCGCTTCCGCGTCTCTGGCCGTGGCGAATTACATCTGTCGGTGCTCATTGAGCAAATGCGCCGTGAAGGCTATGAGCTAGGCGTCTCCCGCCCGGAGGTAATTCTGCACAAGGACGACAAGGGCCGCACCTTAGAGCCCTATGAAGTGCTGACCTTAGATCTGCCCGAAGACAGTCAGGGTCCGGTGATGGAAGAGCTGGGCAAGCGCAAGGGCGATCTGAAGAATATGGTGCCTGATGGCAAGGGACGCGTGCGTCTTGATTACCGTATTCCGGCGCGTGGCTTGATTGGCTTCCAGTCACTCTATATGACCTTAACCTCCGGTACCGGCCTGATGTACCACACCTTTGACAGCTACGACGAATATGTCGGCGGCTCAATTGGCGAGCGTCAAAACGGTGTGCTCATTTCTAACGATACCGGCAAGACCGTCCCTTATGCCCTGTGGTTCTTGCAAGAGCGCGGCCGCCTGTTCGTCGATGCCGGTGAAGAGGTCTATGAGGGCGAAATCATCGGTCTGCATGTGCGTACCAATGACTTAACTGTAAATCCGCTTAAGACCAAGAAACTGACTAATGTGCGTGCCGCCGGCTCAGATGACAACATCATCCTTACTCCGGCCGTGCATATGACCTTAGAGCAGGCCTTAGAGTTCATTAACGAAGACGAGTTGGTGGAAGTTACCCCCAAGAGCATTCGTCTGCGCAAGAAGAACCTCTCGGAGATGGACCGCGTACGCGCCTTCCGCGCAGCAGGCGGTAAGAAAGATGAATAATTAAGCTTTAAGTTATATCTTCATTTGCACCCTCAGGCTACCTTTAGGTGGCCTGAGTTGTTTTTAGCCCATAGCAATTTGCCTGCCACAAGAGGGCACTGCACTTACCTTAAGCTAACTGCAAGGAGCTTTTTTCCTTTGCGTGCCCTCCATTACGACCCACGATTGCGCACTTGGAGCTTGGCATTTTCTCAGCTTAGGACGCTTAATTTAAGTGCGCGCACTAAAATAAAGCGCTAGGGCTTTACCACCATTTTAAGGCTACCTGATAGCAAAAATTATTTAAAAGCAATAATATAGAAGGTGAGCTTTATCACATTTACGTTTGCAGACGAAAATTTAGGCGCCGGTAAATTGTGAGGCAAATCACTTATAGGGTGCGCTGATTGCACAGCATTGGTGAAAAATGTATATTTTGGTGCGAGCATCAAAATTATGCTATCAATGCCCTATTATTGCACAAAGAGAAATGAGAGGTCGACATGCAGGCAGATGCCAAAGCCATTCTGGAGAGTTTAGCCACCGCGGTGCTCCTTACAGATCATAATTTGAAAATAGCCTATGCCAATACGGCAGCTGAGCAGCTATTTAGCACCTCGCGCTCCAAACTCTGCACGCTGAAACTTACCGATCTCTTAGATAAAGAACAAAAAAATATCATTGAAAGCATACAGCTGGCACTAAAACCGCATGCGCAGGGCTTTAATGCTAGCAATGTAGTGATTATCCCCGAGCCGCATCAGACCATTCGCACCGATCTCTATGTGACCCATTACTCGGGCAAAGGACGTGGTTTAATTGCCGAATTTAAGGGCCTTGATTATCAGCAAAAGATGACGCAGGAATTGTCGCAACGCTCGCAGCATTTAGCGGCGCGTGACCTTATTCGCTCACTAGCGCACGAAATCAAAAACCCCTTAGGTGGCATTCGCGGGGCGGCCCAACTGTTGGAAATCACCTATGGCAAGTATGAGCATTTAACCGACTATACCCAGGTCATTATTGAACAGGCCGATCGCCTCAAGGCTTTGGTAGATCGCTTATTAGGCCCGCAACGGCCCAATCCCCTGACGCGTAGCAATATTCACTACGTGATTGAAAAGGTATTGTCGCTTGAGAACATGGCCACGCAGGTAAACTCTAATATTCGTTTTATTAAAGATTACGATCCGTCCTTGCCGGAGATTGAGCTGGACGTTGATGCGATGCAACAGGCCATCCTCAATATCATCTCCAATGCCGTGCACGCTCTGACCGAAGCGCATACGCCGCATCCGCAGATTACGATTCGTACGCGCGCGCAATTAGGCTCGCGCCTTATCAACGGCATTAAGTATCCGTCAGCCATCATTGTGTCGATAGCTGACAACGGCCCCGGCATTCCGGAAAACATTCGTGAGACCCTGTTCTATCCCTTAGTAACCTCACGTCCGGATGGTACCGGTTTAGGTTTATCCATTGCCCAGAACATTATTGAACGCCACAGTGGTCTAATTGAGTGTGACAGTGAACGTGGGCGCACGGTTTTTAACCTTATTCTCCCTTTAAAGAAGAATAACTTAGCAGGAAAAGAGGATTAATTATGGACCCTATGATTTGGGTGATTGATGATGATGCCAGTATTCGCTTTGTCTTCGATAAAGCCTTAGATGTCAATAGCATCACCCATCGATTATTTGAAAACGGCGAGCAGGCTTTAGAGGCCCTAAAGACCGAAATCCCGGATGTCATTGTGTCCGATATTCGTATGCCGGGCATCGATGGCTTGAGCTTAATCAATAAGGTACACGCGGTGGACGATACCATTCCCTTTATCATCATTACCGCGCATTCTGATCTCACAGCGGCTATCGACTCCTATGAGCACGGGACCTTTGAGTATCTGCCCAAACCCTTTGATATTGAGCAGGCGATTGCCTTAATTCGCCGTGCTGCGGTGCATCGCGTCAATCAGTTAAAGAAAAAGAATCAAGATCAAAGTAAGGAAAACGCGCTGCCGACTTCAGAGGAGGCGGAGATCATTGGCAAGTCGCCTGCCATGCAAGAAGTGTTTAAGTTCATTGGCCGCGTATCTAAGACCGATGTGCCGGTCTTAATTCACGGTGAAACCGGCACCGGCCGTGAGCTCGTGGCCAAGGCGATGCACAATCATAGCGAACGTAAGGATAAGGCTTTTATTTCCTTAAACATGTCCTCCCTGCCCCATGAAATGATTGAAATGGAAATGTTTGGTGCGGCGGATAAAAACGATGAGCCGGCGGCCATTGAGCAGGCTGAAGGCGGTACGCTCTTTATTAATGAAATCTGCGACATGCCGATGGAAGTACAGACCCGTTTACTGCAGGTCTTACAGAACAGCCACTATCTGCCCATTGGTAGCAATAAGCCCATTGCCTGCAATGTGCGCGTCGTAGCAGCCACCTCACGCCCGCTTGAGGACTTGGTAGAGCAAGGTAGCTTTATCCCTGATCTCTTCTATCGGCTCAATGTCATTCATATCAATATGCCGCCGCTGCGCGATCGCAACAATGACATTCCGATGCTGGCCAAACACTTTTTAAATCAAAGTGCGCTGGAGAACAATCAAGAGCCGAAGAAGCTTACTTCCGAGGTCTTGGTCTTTTTATGCCGTCAGCCGTGGCCGGGCAATGTGCGTCAGCTGAAGAATCTGTGCAAATACCTCACCATTATGGTGACCGGACGTGACATTCAGCTTACCGATCTACCGGCAGAGTTTTTAAATAGCAATCGTGCCCGCCAGCAATCCACTGCCACCTCCATTACCGGCAATGTCAAAGAGCCGACCTCGTGGCAAGAGCAATTGCGCAATTGGGTCGACGGCCGCTTAAAGGCCGGTGAGGTGGACATTCTCTCCGAGGCCACTCCGGAATTTGAGCGTGTCATGCTAGAAGCCGCGCTCGACTTTACCGGCAACCACAAGCAAGAATCGGCCAAACTCTTAGGCTGGGGGCGCAATACCTTAACGCGTAAGATTAAGGAATTAAACATCAGCCGCCGCTAGCACATACTTTCCTGCCCGCCAAATCGCGGGCAGGACTCACCTCCCCCTTCTTTCAAGCTAAGTACTTAAACTTACACCAACAAAAGTCGGTATAATGGTAGTTTTAGTAGCGCTAAAACACCCAAAAACCACCTTGACCTGGGGATAAAACCGCAAGCGTGGTCCGACGCTACTGAACCTACCTTAAAAAGGTAGCAACTAATTCACCCCTAACAAGAGATTTACCACGCATGAGCGAAACCATGCTTGACTTCAGAAAGACGCGCTTTCTGACCTCCTCGCCCGATCTTAAGCATTTACCGCCCGATGCCGGGGTGGAAATTGCCTTTGCCGGCCGTTCCAATTCCGGAAAAAGCTCGGCTTTAAATGCCATTTGCGATCAACAAGGTTTGGCTAAGACCTCGCGCACGCCCGGACGCACGCGCCTTATCAATCTTTTTGAGGTCGCCCCGCAATGTTGCTTAGTCGACTTGCCAGGCTACGGCTATGCGGCCGTCTCGGAAAGCATGAAACGCGATTGGCAAAAATCTTTAAGCGCCTATTTGCAAAAACGTCAGGCTCTGCGCGGCATTGTGGTGACCATGGATATTCGCCACCCGCTTAAAGATCATGATCGTTTAATTATCGACTGGTCGCTTGCAGCCAATTTACCGGCGCTTATCTTGCTTACTAAGGCCGATAAATTAGGCACGAATGCCCGCCGCCAAGCAGCTGCACAGGTGCGCGACTTGTTAAGCGAATTTGGCGGTAATTTCACCATTATTCCGTTCTCGGCGCTACGCAAAATCGGCATTGCCGAAACCCGCGCCATCCTTACTTCTTGGTTTATGACCTTAAATCCTGAGGATCCTGCATGACTGCCGTAGGTACTTTATTTATCATTTCCGCCCCTAGTGGAGCCGGTAAATCTTCCTTAATTGATGCGCTCTTAAAGCGCTTTAATTTAGATGACAGCCTGCGCCTGTCCATCTCGCACACCACCCGCGACATGCGCCCTGGGGATGCGGACGGGGTTACCTATCACTTTGTCTCCAAGGAAGAATTTGAAGCCTTAATTGCCCGTGGCGCTTTCTTTGAATACGCCCAAGTCTTTGATCACTACTACGGCACTTCCCGTGAAAACGCCGAAAAATGGATTAATGAGGGCAAGGATGTGCTCCTAGACATCGATTGGCAAGGGGCGCGCAAAATAAGAGCACAAGTAAACAATGTCTGTAGCATCTTTATTCTACCGCCTTCACTAAAAGAATTGGAGCGTAGATTAAACAGCCGCGGACGGGATAGCGCGGAGGTGATTGCCGATCGCATGCACAAGGCACAGCGTGAGATCTCGCACTATCAGGAATATGACTATGTGATAGTCAATGATGATTTTGATACCGCTCTCCTGCAGTTGCGCGCCATCATCCTGTCCAAGCGTGTGGAGCTTGCCAAGCAACAACAGCGCCAAGCATCCTTGCTTGCCGACCTGACTGCAGGCTATGTCCCTGAAGACGCATAAAGCGCTTTAAGGTGCACAAGCCCAAATTTATAGGCTTAAATTTGGGCTATAATGCAAAAAGACTATCGATCCGTGGCCAATTTTTAGGATCTGCGTGCAATCAAATCCAAGCGGATCGCCAAAATGTGTCGCTTTATTGTAAAATAGAGGGCTGATTTTTCCCCTTTATCTTGAGGTTATTTATTAATGGCAAGAGTTACTGTTGAGGATGCCGTTGCCAAGATCGGCAATCGCTTTGATCTTGTGCTCATCGCCGCGCGTCGCGCCCGCCAAATTTCAGTAAATGGCAGCAAGCCGCTCGTAGATGAGGAGAACGACAAACCCACCGTGATTGCGCTACGCGAAATCGAAGAAGGCTTAATCACTGAAGAATTCTTAGACAAGCAGGATCATAAAGATCAGGCTAATGCCAATCTGCAGCCGCATGATAGTGAATTTGCCCCGATCGACGGCGCTGAAATGTTTAACTAATCTGCGCTGCTGTGCAGATCTGTCTTATGTGATCTGAGGTTTTCATGGGTGAGGAAAACTATATTGCAAATAAACCCGCCGGGGCACCCCATATTGCCCCGCCCAAACAGGAAGCGCGCGTTTATCCTGCGCCTCCGGAAGCAGTACGATCCTCACCTAATTTAGCCGTCTACGTTCCTTTGCGGGAGCTGTGTTGCTCCTATCTCGATCCTGAGCGCCTGCCTTTTATCGATAAGGCCTTTATCACTGCCGATCGTGCCCATGACGGGCAAAAGCGTGCCTCGGGTGAACCCTATATCATCCATCCCGTGGCCGTCGCCATCATCATTGCGCAAATGCATTTAGATGCCGAAAGCATCGCCGCTGCGCTCTTGCATGACACCGTTGAAGACACCTTTGTCACGCAAGAAGATATCAAGCGTGAATTTGGTCCTACGGTGATGGAGTTGGTAAATGGCGTCACCAAGCTTGATAAATTACGCTTTCATGACTATCGCGAGGCGCAAGCTGAAAACTTTCGTAAGATGATCTTGGCCATGACGCGCGATATTCGCGTCATCTTAATTAAGCTTGCTGACCGCACGCACAATATGCGCACTCTTGGCAATCTGCGCCCGGACAAACGCAAGCGCATTGCCCGTGAAACCCTCGATATTTTTGCCCCGATTGCCAATCGTTTGGGCATTTCTGATATCAAGGTTGAACTTGAGGAATTAGGCTTAGCCGCCCTCTATCCGATGCGTTATCGCGTGCTCAAGGCGGCCGTGACCAAAGCACGCAATAATCGTAAAGAAGTCGTCAATACCATCATTGAGGCGATTAAAAAACGCCTGGCCGAAGTTAAGATCCCGGCCCGCGTTTTAGGCCGCGAAAAGCGCATCTATTCCATCTACAAAAAGATGGTCAATAAAGAGCTGCAATTTCGCGAGATCATGGATGTCTACGGTTTTCGCATTGTCGTTAACGATGTTGATACCTGCTATCGCGTCTTAGGGCAGATGCATAATTTATTCAAGCCTCGCCCGGGTTTGTTTAAAGACTATATTGCTGTGCCTAAAATTAACGGCTATCAGTCGCTTCATACCTCTCTTGTAGGCCCCCATGGCGTACCGGTTGAGGTACAAATACGCACAGAATATATGGATCAAATGTCTGCCCGCGGTGTAGCGGCGCATTGGTCCTATAAGGAAAATGGCTCGGAGCCTACCTCCACCGCGGCACGAAAGAATGCCCAGCGCTGGATTAAAAACCTCATCGATCTACAGCAAAGTGCCTCCTCCTCGCAGGAATTTATCGAAAACGTCAAAACAGATCTCTTCCCGGATGCCATCTATGTCTTCACCCCGGAAGGTAAGATCTATGACCTGCCGGCCGGCGCCACTCCGGTGGACTTTGCTTATGCCGTGCATAGCGATATTGGCCAGCATTGCATTGGTGCACGCGTCAATCATCGTATGTTCCCGTTATCGCGTGCCCTTGAATCTGGGCAAACAGTGGAGATTATCACCTCTCCCAATGCCCAGCCTTCAGCAATGTGGCTGTCATCTGCGGTAACCTCCAAGGCCCGCTCGAAGATTAGACAGTACTTAAAGGGCCTTAAGGGTCAGGAATGCGTCTTAATTGGCCGTCGTCTGTTACAAAATACCCTCAAAGGCGTGCGCCTAGATGAAATTGCCGCCGATAAGATTGCCACGGTCTTAAAGGAGTTCAAAGAGCCGGATCTTAATCATCTGCTCATTGATATTGCCTTGGGCAATTTACTTACTATCATTGTCGCGCGCCGCTTGCAGGACGATCTGCCAATCCCGGATGAAAAGCGGCAGCCTATCATCGGTACCGGCGGTCTACCCTTTACCTTTGCCCAATGCTGTCAGCCCATCCCGGGCGACCATATTATTGCCCATATCACCCCGGGCAAGGGCCTGGTAATTCATAATTACAATTGCCTTAATATTCGTGATCAAGATAAAGATCCTGATAAGTTTTTACAGGTAGAATGGGATCAATCGGTTACTGCGAATATGGATTTCCAGACTGGTCTGCGCATTGAGCTTGAAAATCGGCAAGGCATCCTTTCTGAGATCTCAAATGCGGTGGATTTGGCAGGCTCGCGTATTGAAAGCATCAACTCCGAAATCAAGGACGATAATATTTACATCATTCGTCTGACGGTAACGGTGCGCGATCGACTGCATTTGGCCGGTGTCATTCGCCGTATCAAAGCCATTCCCAACGTGCTTAAGATCTTCAGACAACGCTAAAACAAGTACTCCATGCGCATGCTAGCCTTGGCAAGAGCAAAGGAGTACTTATGGCACAAACATTTCCCCTGAGCGTTGAGCAAGATTTGACGGTAAACCAAGGTGCCATTGAGGATTTTTACCTTGCAGTAGTGCGCCACCATCAAATCAAGCATAGCCCAGAGCTGACTCTAAGTGCCATTGAGCTACGCCCAGATAACTATGAGCGCACCTTAGTCATTGTCCCGGGACGGGCTGAAACGGAGCATAAATATGCCGAGTTTCTCTATAGCATGCGTAACTTACCCTATCGTATTGTCATTACCTTTGTGCGTGGCCAAGGCGATTCCACCAAGACCATTCCCGGCACCCTGAAATGCCATATTGATGACTTCAATCTTTATCGGCATGATGTTGAGTTCATCTTAGAAGAGCTCTCAATTAAAGATTACAGTTTAATGGGCTTTTCGTTAGGCGGGCTTATTAGTACCGATCTCTATGTGTATGGCACCCATAAGCCCAAACGCATGGCCTTAATTGCCCCCTATTTTTGGCCGGCCTTTAATCTGCCTGAACCGATATTACGCGCTTTAGTCAAAATTGTCGGAGCGCTCCCTTACTTTAAGACCTGCTATACCCCCCACGGGCGCGAGTACCAAAAAGTACCCTTTGAGGAGAATGTGCACTCCCACAGCAAGGTGCGCTATGAGTTTTATCATGACTACTATGCCGCCCATCCCGATAAAGCTTTGGCAGGTCCCACCTATGGCTTTGTACGTGAGGCTTTACTTAAGCAACTGCAATTACGCCGTAGCAAATTTGAGTTTACCATTCCGGTTCTTTGTGCCAGCGCCGGGGAAGATCATATCGTCTCCACCCCACATTGCGCTGCCTTAATGCAAGCTCATGCCCGCGATGAAATCCCTCCGCAGTATGTGCGCATCAGTAACGCCTATCACGACATTCTCAATGAGATAGATGCCTACCGCAACCCAATCTTAAGTCGTGCCTTAAGCTTTCTGTTAAATTAGCCGCCCCGCCGCCATCAGCTGACCACCATGGCGTGGGCTATAATATGCCCCGTAGTTTTCTCTGCCCACCATGGTCGGGGGCAGTTTTTAGTGGGGTATGACACATGAGCGATATCATTGTGGAAGAAGAGCAACTGATTCCAGTTAACATCATTACCGGTTTTTTAGGCAGCGGCAAAACCACCCTGCTTAACCATTGGGTCAATACTCCGGAATTTAAAGACACCTTAGTCCTTATCAATGAATTTGGCGATGTGGGCCTTGATCATGAATTGGTACAGGCGGTAGATGACACCGTCGTGCTCTTAGGCTCAGGGTGCATTTGCTGCACCTTACAAGGTGAATTGGTGGATGCTTTGGCCACCAATTACATCAAAGCCCAACGGGGACAAATGCCAGCCTTCAATCGCGTGCTCATTGAGACCACCGGCCTTGCTGATCCGGCGGGCGTCATCTCTACCTTAGGGGGTGATGACTTTTTAATGCAGCACTATCGCTATAACGGTACCATTACCATTTTGGATGCCGAGCATATTCGTGAGCAATTAAAAAAGCAGTATGAGGCGGTAAAGCAGATTGCTCTTGCCGACTTAATCCTTATTTCCAAGACCGATTTAGTCGATGCCGATGAAATTGATGCCATTGCCGAGGCCGCACAGCACATCAATCACTCCGCCAAGATTTACCCGGTCTTAAACGGACGCATTAGCCCGACTGTGGTACAGGAAATCGGCCCTTATCGCGAAGATCGCACGCAAAATATTGATATGGTCAAGCAATGGCTATCCTATCAGGACAAGAGCATTGCCTCCCCCTTCCGTCCGGCCACGGTAGGAGATTCTTTGGGACTGGCCAAGCCTAAGATCATTGCCCACTCCAATATTGAAAGTTTCTCCTTAGTGGTAAAGGAGCCGTTAGAGCCTTTAGCGCTCCTTGCTGCCATCAGCTTAGTGCAGCAACAGTATGGCGACAGCATTTTGCGCATTAAGGGCATTTTGAACTTAAAGGGGCAAGACAAGCCGGTGATTATTCACGGCGTGCAAGGCTCACTCTATCCTTTAACCGAGCTTGACAGCTGGCCTGACAATGAACAGGTCAGTAAGTTAGTCTTTATTGTCCGGGCTACGGTTAAAGAGCAAATTGAGCATATCTTTAAACAGGCGCTCGAGCATCCGGATGAGGCATCGCTGGCTTACTATCAGCAAATTATTGATGCCGCCGATCTGTCAGGCAGCGCAACTGACAATAATCAGGCTTAAAGCTTAAGACTCAGCGTAAAGACTACCCCGGATTTTCCGGGGTTATTTATCCATTAGGCTAAAAAGCCAATAAAGATAGTCAGCACCGTGGCGTTGACGAAGTCGATAAAGAGCGCGCCGACAATGGGCACCACGAAGAAGGCCTTAGGCGAATAGCCATTAGCGCCGGTAAAGGTCTCCATATTGGCCATCGCATTAGGTGTGGCACCTAAACCAAAGCCGCAGTGACCGGTGGCAATTACTGCCGCATCATAGTCCCGTCCCATCAATCTAAAAGTCACCACATAGGCAAAGACTGCCATTAATAAGGTCTGCGCCAACAAAATGGTGATAAGCGGCACCGCCAAGGCAGCTAATTCCCATAAATTTAAGGTCATCAGCGCGATGGCTAAGAAAAGTTGGAGTGCAATATTACCCACCACGTTGATGGAATGTAAGGGCAATTGCTTATGGCTAAGATCAAGGAAATTGCGTACCGCGGCCGCTACCATCATCGGACCTAAATAGGCTGGCAACACGATATCTAATTTGGAAATACCCAAGATAATGAAATGCCCGATGCCCATGCAGACAATGATGTAAGCCACCGCCTTAAACAGCAGCGTCTCATTGATGTTCTTTTGTTCATGGGTCAGCTTGCCTTCTACCATTTCCGTATTATCGGCACTTCTATCGCCACCTTTAAGGTTCCAGCGTTGCATCAAGCGCTTGCCCACCGGGCCGCCAATCATACAACCGGCCACCAAACCAAAGGTTGCCGCCGCCACCGAAACAGATAGACCGGCATCAAGTCCGGCTTTAATCAATTCCGGGCCAAAAGCCGCTGCCGTGCCATGACCGCCGGTAAGCGCAATGGAGCCAGCTGCCAGACCCATTAAAGGATTGAGATCAAAAGCGGTGGCTAAAGCAATGCCCAAGGAGTTTTGGCACACAATGAGCAAAATAGAGCATAACAGGAAAATCGATACGCTAAGTCCGCCGCGCAATAACATGCGAAAGCTGGCTGCAAAGCCCACCGTAGTAAAGAAGGCGAGCATTAAAAGATTTTTGAGGGATTGATCAAAGGTAAATTGGAAGAGATGTAATTCATGACCTAAGAGGGTACCAAGCGAAAAGACGATACCACCAACTACCGGAGCGGGGATATAAAAGCGTCTTAGTGGTTCAATCCAGCTCTTAATCCAGCGGCCAATTAGCAGTAGTATCACTGCAATAGCCACCGTTTCTTGCATGCCAAAAGTGTAGCTGAATGCTATATCCGCGGTATCCATATTCATCAAGTTACGGCAAGGAGACCCCCGCTTCTTAAGCGGGGGAGGAATTGCCGCCCTCCTGGAATCTAATTTCTGTTAAATAGGTTCTGCGCTTCTCAACAAGCTTTAATTTCCTGCAGCTTACTCC
>JAHLFG010000087.1 GCA_018883895.1 Candidatus Anaerobiospirillum merdipullorum | reverse complement strand
GCTCGGGCTACCATGAGTCGTGTGCTCTTCCTAACATGATCCGCTACGCTAGAAAGCCGCACGGCGATGGGTCACGTAAACCACAAGGCCTTTCGATTAATGACTAGTAGAAAATAAAGGTAAAACGCAGGGGAGCCTAGATTGAAAAGTTCTGGTTTTCTTTAAAAATTTATATATAAAATTATATAAAGTAAATATTTTGTGTAAAAAACGCAAAATAAAAGGCCGTAAAACACTTTTCGCCCTGGTGGGCAGTGTCTTGCCGGTCGGAAAACTTGAGGGAAATCAAGGAGTTGGTGCGAAAGGAGGGACTCGAACCCTCACGCCTTGCGGTACAAACACCTGAAGCTTGCGCGTCTACCAATTTCGCCACTTTCGCACGTGGTGATCCCGAACAGAATCGAACTGTTGACCCTCGGCTTCGGAGGCCGATACTCTATCCAACTGAGCTACGGGATCACGTCCTTTCATTCAGGATTGATTTTGCGGGGCCCATTATACGGACCGCCCCCTACCTTGGCAAGCAATTTTTTAAAAATTTTTAAAATTTCTGTTAACATTTTGATTTGTGGATAAATAAAACTCGATGGATGATGCTACGCTCAGACCTGACGATGGCGCGCGACAATTGATGCGCTCATGCTTGCTACAGTACAATTTTGCGCATACTTAAGCTTAAGCTACTAAAACTTATGGTGGATAGAACATAAAGATGAGTACTCCTTACCCCGAAAACCCCGACACTGCCCTGCGTTTTACCGGTATTCGTGCCCTCTATGGGGAAGATGGTTTTACCGCCTTGCAACAAGCCTGTGTGCTCATAGCCGGCGTCGGCGGTGTCGGCTCCTGGATAGCCGAGGCCTTATGCCGCAGTGGCGTGGGCAAACTCATTTTAATTGATGCCGATACCATTGAAATTAAGAATACCAATCGGCAATTACATACCACGCAAGATACCTTAGGGATGCTTAAGGTACAGGCTTTAGCCGAGCGTTTACGGCGCATCAATCCTCAGATAGAAATTGACGCCCGCGCCGTGACCTTAACTAAAGATAATATTGCCACAGAGCTTGCCGCTTGCCCGCCCTATGCTGCCGACGCCATTGACGACATTAATGCCAAATGCGCCCTCATTAACTTTCTTTATCAGCGTAAGATCTGCTTTGCCACCTCTGGTGGGGCCGGCGCCCGGGTTGACCCGACGAAGCTTTATCTTGATGATATGTCCAAGGCGCATGGGGATGGGCTTATCAAGCATGTGCGCGACATTTTGCGCCGGGAGTACCATTTTCCTCAAGGCGGCGCTAAGATGGGAATAGTCTGCACTTACTCAACCGAAACCCCGCGCTATACCGCAAAGACGGCCGTTAACTTGCCGCGCTTTGGAGCAAGCATGCCGGTTACGGCCAGTGCCGGCCTCTTAATTGCCAGCTATTTGTTAAACCAGATCACCGCCGCAAAAGCGGGAAAACAATAAGGATGACGGTTCATGTTTGACAGTGATTTCGAGCGTACTAAAGAATTTTTACGTGGCAAACTGCCGGACTATCTGCGCAGCCGCGGCATTAAACCCGAAGAGCCCTTCAACTGTCTTAATCCGCTGCATCCTGATCACCGTCTGTGCATGAGCTATAACCCCCACAGCAAATGTGTACAGTGCTATGGCTGTAATGCCAATTATGATCTCTTTGCGCTCATTGGCCTTGACTATGGTCTGACGGACTTTAACGCCCAATACAATAAGGCCTGTGAGCTCTTTTTAGGTAAAAACCCCGTATCCGTGCATGAGCGTCCGCTAAATTTTGAAAACGCCGGCGCTGCCACCTTTGGTTTACGTAAAGAGCCGACCTTTGAGTTAAAGCGTGACAATTTTGAGGTCCGCGCCGATCGTCCTGAGCGCACGGGTGCCGCCCCATCCTTTACCCCGCTCTATCCGCCGCGCGCGCCTACGGAAATTGTCGAAGGCTTTAAACATCAAACTCCGCCGGCGGCCAACTTCTCCCCCGAGCGTGAGGATAAGAGCTATAGCAGTCAACCTGCTGCCGGTGGAGCGGTCTTTGGGCTGTCGAGTAATCACTATCGGCAAAATAGCAATACCTTTATCAGCTCTTCAAATGAGCGCAATTACACTGAGCTTAGCGAAGGTAAATATAACTATGCCGACTATTTACGGCAGGTAGCCGCTAAAGCAAGTCACACTGAGTTTTTCAAATACCACGGTCTTAGTGATGATATCGTCTCCCGCTTTCATTTAGGTTACGACGAGTCCTTTGCCGCCGGCGCCGATGCGCACACCGGTGAGCAAATTTTATGGCGCGCAGTCATTTTCCCCTATTCAGATTTTGGCTATACGGTCTATAACTGTGATGCCGCCGCACGAGATAAATATCGCAAACGTGGAGTGGCCGGCATCTTTAATGAAGAGGCCTTGCAATATGACGGCCCCATCTTTATTTGCGATGATGAATTAGATGCCCTGACCTTAGAGAGCCTGAACTTTCATGCGCTAACTTTAGCCACTCCGGCCGCCGCCCATACCCTCTTAGAGCAATGCGCCAAGACGATGCACAGTGAGCGTATCTTCTATATTTGCATTCATGAAGTTGGGGCCGGCGCGGAATGTGTGAAGGCCCTGTGTGCCGGTTTTTATAACCTTAAAATCCCGTTTAAAAAGGTCGATGCCGCCTTCCCGTATGGCAGCTTAAATGAAGCCTTACTTGAGGCGCGCGATAAATTAACCTATCGCTTAAAGCATTTAGAGGAAATGCTGACCTTTACCACCACTCCGGTAGTACGCCAAAGTGAGGAATACTTCTTAATAGAAGATCCAGCCTCACTCTCGCGCCTGCAGCTTTCACCTTATTTATACGCGCTTTGCGCGCCCTGCACGGTCTTACGCCGCACTTTGCGCCTTATCATGCAAGAAAGGCTGTGTCAGCTCTATACCGTCACCACGCCTACTGCCTGGCAATTTATTTGCCATGAGTTAGATGACAGTGCCACGGGGAACAACACTATCCTTACCTTTGAGTCCTTTCCCAATGCCCGTGCCGTACTCCTTAAAAATACCACCCCACCCGAGGCGCTAGAGGAAATTAACTATGCCCTGTGTGCCCTGCGCATGCAAAAGGAGAGCAACTTTACCTTAGTTATCGACATGACGGTCTTTGCGCCGCAAGATCATGCTGAGCTGATGCGTAAATTGCAAACTTTAAGCCAAGAGCTTAACTGTGGCTTATTGCTTTTATGCCCGCTTAGCGACGAGGAATGGAGCCATAGCCTGTGTGTGCAAAGCCTGCATATCAGTCAAAGCGAAGATGGCAATGAGCTTATCTTCAAATCAAGCGCCTTAAACGGCAGGCCGCTGAATTTCACCCGCTATGCCGAGCTCTAAACATCGATGCAATTAAATCCTGCGCAACAACAGGCCGTCGACTATATCGACGGCCCATGTTTAGTCTTAGCCGGGGCCGGCTCAGGCAAAACGAGGGTTATCACCGAGAAAATCGTCAAACTATGCCGCGGTTGTGGCATAGCGCCAAATCGTATTTGTGCCCTCACCTTTACCAATAAGGCCGCAACCGAAATGCGTGAGCGTGCCGCTAAATCCTTGCCCCCCGAGGCCGCGGCCAAATTGTGGATCTCCACCTTTCACTCCCTGGGCTTGGAGATGTTGCGCCTTGAATATCGGGCCTTTGGGCTGAGCCGTAAATTTGCTCTCTTTGATGAACAAGATTGCCGCAAGGTTTTACGCGATATTTTGCGCGATGAATTTGCTGACCTATTACGCGATGACAGTGAAAGTGAGCTCGTACAACAGGCTCAAACCGCCATTTCGCTGTGGAAGGGCCAACTTAAAGACAGTCACAGCGTCGAAAATTCGGTATTTGGCCAAATTTATCAGGCCTACAGTCGCTATCTTCAAGCCTGTAATGCCGTCGACTTTGATGATTTGATTTATCTGCCGGCCACCGCCCTACTTAGCAATGATGAGCTACGTAAGCGTTGGGAACAATGCTTTCATTATGTCTTAGTTGATGAATATCAAGACACTAATGAAACGCAATATCAGCTCCTGAAAATTTTAATTGGCAAGTGGCAGCGCTTTACCGTGGTGGGCGATGACGATCAGTCCATTTATTCCTGGCGTGGGGCACGTCCGGAGAATATCCGCCTCTTGGCCGAGGACTTTCCGACACTTAAGGTCATTAAGCTTGAGCAAAACTATCGTTCATCCAATCGCATTTTGCGTTGTGCCAATACCTTAATTGCGCACAACGCGCACTTATTTGAAAAGACCCTCTTCTCGGCCCATGAAGATGGCATGCCAATTGAAATCTATCAGTGTTTAGATGAAGAGCGTGAAGCCGAGCGCGTCACCGCCTTAATTAAGGCCTATAAATTCTTGCACGGCAGACCCTGGCATGAGTTTGCCATTTTGTATCGCAGTAACTTTCAGTCGCGCTATTTTGAACGCATGTTGATGCATGCCTCCATTCCCTGTCGTGTCTCCGGCGGTACCGGCTTTTTTGCCCAAAGCGAGGTCAAGGACATCATGGCCTGGTGTCGCTTCTTGGCCAATCCCCAAGATGATAGTGCCTTACTGCGCATTATCAATGTCCCGCGCCGCGGTATTGGCAGTGAAACCTTGGCAAAACTCACCGCCACTGCCAAAGCAAGTCGCATGGCGCTTTTTGATTTAATGTTAAGCAGTGCCCTCGATAAGCAATTAAGTGCCACGCAACGCGATGCCGTGGGTGATTTCATCATCCTGACGACCAAATTGCGCGCTTATATTCTCTCCCATCGCGATGTGGAATTGGCGCGCCAATTACCAGATCTGATTGGCTATGAGGCCTATTTAAATGGCCCGCGGGTCAATAAATCGGTCTTAGAGTATCGCATGAGCAATGTGCGTCAAATCTGCGCGTGGGTGGAAGAATTAATCAAAGGAAGACGCGGCGAGCCGGCGCGAAGCTTTGGGCAGGCGGTTGATAAACTAGGCTTGCGCGAGCTCATGGAAATGCGCGGCAATGATGATGAGCAGGAAGATGCGGTGCAATTGATGACCCTACATGCCTCCAAGGGCCTGGAGTTTCCGGTAGTATTTTTAGTGGGCATGGAAGAGGGCATTTTGCCGCATAAAAACAGTCTTGAGGACAATGAGAATAATGTAGAAGAAGAGCGGCGCCTTGCCTATGTAGGCATTACGCGCGCGCAGCAACAGTTAATTTTAACTTACTGCAAGACCCGCCGTATCCGTGGAGAATTACAATTACCGCTACCAAGTCGCTTTTTAACCGAGCTCAATGAGGACGATGTCGAGCGTTTTAGCGCCGAGGCGGAACTTAAAATTGATCAAAATCCGCATTTGCGCAAGGCCAGTTTAGACAGTGCGCTCACGCAATTAAGTGCGCTTTTACACTAAATTAAATCCTTAAATATCATGTCTAAAAAAGCGGCACCGTACCCAATTTACCGTACCTTGCTTGTTAAAGTATGCACATTGTCCGTGCTAGGATAGATAACACCACCTCGGCCCATGCAATCTGAAATATCTTGGAGTGTAAGATGCAGATCAGCTTTGATGAAAATACCCGCAGCTTCCATTTAACCAATGGCCTTATCAGCTACATCATGCAGCTAAAGGCCGATAACTACTTGGCGCATTTATATTTTGGCCAAGCTGTGGAGCGCTTTAACTTAAAGTATGCGCTCTATGTCACCGAACGCGAAGGTTGCCCGCAGCCCGATGGCATGGAAGAGGCCCGCGTCTTCTCCTTAGAAACCTTACCGCAAGAATACCCTGCCCAAGGCTGTGGTGATTTCCGTATTCCGGCTTTGCGTGCGGTACTTGACAATGGCACCTCGGCCTTAGATTTACGCTATGTCAGCCATGAAATTTTCAGTGGCAAGCCGGCGTTACAGGGACTGCCGTCTTCCTATGTCAAAAACGAAGATGACGCCCAGACCTTAGAGATTACCCTGCGCGAGGTATCAGGAAAATTAAGCGTGGTGCTGTCCTATACCATTTTCCGCAACTTGCCGATCCTTGCCCGCCATGCACGCATCAGCAATAGCGGTTGCAATGCGCTGACCTTAACGCAAGCTGCCTCCATGAGCCTTGATTTTAATGCCGCGTATGAATATGACCGCGTGTCGATGTACGGGGCTCATGCCAATGAGCGCAATATCGAGCGCCGCCAATTAGGACATGGCATTGAGCACACTTCAAGTGTGCGCGGCGTGACCTCACATCAGCATCAAAACTTCATTGCGCTATGCGAGCATCAGGCCGATGAGCATCATGGCAAGGTCTATGGCAATACCTTGGTGTGGTCAGGTAACTTTGATGCCGCCACTGAAGTATCCTGCTACGGCCAGACCCGTTTGACCTTGGGCATCAACGGCGAGGATTTTCGCTGGAACTTACAGGCAGGAGAAACCTTTACCACCCCGGAAGCAATTCTCTGCTTCTCCCATCAAGGCTTTAACGGCATGTCACAGGCTTTCCACCGCTTTGTGCGTGAGCATATCATCCGCGGTCCGTGGCAGTATCGTGAGCGTCCGATTGTTGCCAACAGTTGGGAGGCGGCCTACTTTAATTTCACCGAAGAGAGCATCGTCCGTTTTGCCAAGGATTGCGTGAAGTTGGGCGCCGAGCTTATCGTGCTAGACGATGGCTGGTTTGGCAAGCGTGATAAGGACAATTGCTCCTTAGGCGATTGGCTCATTACCGACACCAAAAAGCTCCCCAACGGCATTAAGGGCCTTGCTGACAAGATTCATGCCTTAGGCGCCAAATTTGGTCTGTGGGTGGAGCCTGAAATGATCTCCCCCAACTCCGAGCTCTTCCGCGCCCATCCCGATTGGGCCTTAGGGGTTCCTGAACATAAGCGCTCACAGCAGCGTGAGCAGTATGTGCTCGATTTATCGCGCCAGGACGTGCGTGACTATATCGTCGATGCCATTTGCACGGTCTTACGCTCCGCGCCGATTGACTATATTAAGTGGGATATGAACCGCAACCTCTCGGAGGTGGGCAGTGCTCAATTCCCGGCCGCGCAGCAAGGTGAAATTGCCACCCGTTTTGTCTTAGGCGTCTATGACATCATGGATCGCATCACCTCTGCCTTCCCGGAAATCCTCTTTGAAAGCTGCGCCGGTGGTGGCAAGCGCTTTGACCTAGGTATTTTGTGCTATATGCCGCAGACTTGGACCTCGGATAATACCGATGCCATCTGCCGCCAAAAGATTCAGTATGGCACTTCCTATGTCTTCCCGCCGCTGACCATGGGCTCGCATGTCTCTGCCGTGCCCAATCATCAGGTGGGTCGCTTTACCCCGCTACTAACCCGCTTTATCTGCGCCATGTCCGGCAACTTTGGTTATGAGATGGACTTGGGCAAATTAAGTGCGCAGGAGCAAGAGGAAGTTAAGGCTCAAACGGCGCTGTACAAAGAATTACGGCCGTTAATTCAATTTGGCACCTTTACCCGTCTGATGTCACCGTTTGCCGGCACCTGTAATGAGACGGCCTGGAGCTTTATGGCAGAAGACGGCTCTAAGGTAGCTTTAATGTACTTTAAGAACTTAGCCGAGCCGTCAACTAAGTTGCGCCGCTTATGCTTAAGCGATCTTGACCCGCAGGCTTGCTATCAAGTGCGCCATCACTTAATTCCTAAGGCCTTATCGGTAAATCCGTATGCGCAGGACTTTAACTTAGAAGGTGAAGTCTTCGGTGGCCGCGAGCTGATGGAATATGGCCTGACCATGGATAGAGTCGATGCCGACTTTGCCGCCTACTTAATTGTCTTAGAGAAGATCTAAGCGCGTAAGCTACTGCGTCTACTATCAACGACACGCTAAGAGCTCTTGGTTATTTAATTGCAAGTATAAAGGGGGCGACCAATAAGTCGCTCCCTGATTTTTAGTTATGGCATACAGAAACGGGCAGGGTAACCTGCTCTTTTTATAAGATCTGTCATCCGGATGGATTTTTAGTCCCATGCCGGCCGGGAGAGTCC
>JAHLFG010000086.1 GCA_018883895.1 Candidatus Anaerobiospirillum merdipullorum | reverse complement strand
TATGGCGGCGCGACGGGAGAGTTTAAGTTCAGCCTCGCGTAAATGATCGACAGCGGTCTTGGGGGAGAGGGTATGCTTTAACACTTCCTCGGCACTTTGGGCTGGGCTTTGTGGTAAGGTGGCCGGATTGGGTAACTTGCCTTCGGCGGCCAAACGCTGGCGCTCTTGGCGGAATTGTTGTTGTAAACGTGAAGCGCGGGCGGATAATTCTGACAGACTCAAATGCCCGTGCTTGGCAGCAGACAGTGCCGGCAGGTCAGGCTCTTCTTTAATCTCGGGCATAAAGGAGCGCTCTGAGGCTTGCGGGGTGATCGTCAGCGTTACCGGCTCATCGTCCTTTAAGGGTGTATCAGGCATTAAATTGCCCTTTTTGGCCGTAGCGGCTGCTTTGGTGATAAGGTCGCGGATGCGCTGTGACATCTGCGCTTCTTCTATCTCCGTGCTGGGAGAGGCCGTATTGTCTGTTGCAAGCAGCTCTTGCTCTACGGCAGAAAGCGGCGCGGTGGACGTAAGGGGAGGCGCTTGATGGGCAATGGCGCTTGCGTCCTGAGGCGGCAACTTGGCTAAAACCTCTGCTTGATTACTTTTAAGATAGGTAATGGAGGCGGCCACCACTTCAGCTACAGCAGCTTGCATGGAGGCATTTAACGGCGCTTGTGGCAGGGCGATATCATGATTGCTCAAATCGCGGATTAAACCGGCTCCCAAATTTTTAGGATCGCACAGGCACACCATGCCCTCACAGATAAGTTTGCCAAGCTCCCGGCCACACGGTGCACTTTCCTGTAACAGTGGGGGGAGGGCTACCTGTAAATTTGCCAAAGCCCTTACTACCGCGGCTGTCGGCACCTGCTGGTGCTTGGCAGATAATTGGGGAGCAAGGATAGTCTGCAAGCTTACCTCACGCTGTAGGAGGGCCAGGCTGAGTTCACTGAAACTTGGCTTAATGGGAAGTATGTCAGACTCCGGCAACTGCGGATGATTTAAGGCGGCCGTTAACTTATTTAAGGTGCGCGCCATGTCAGGCGGCAGGGTATCGAGCTTGGCTTTAAGTAGCAGAGTATAGGCAGTGGTAGCATCGGTATTGAGCATAAGACGCGAGGCATCCTCAGGCGCTTTAGGGGAATTTCCTTGTAGGTAGGTGGCACAGCTGGCGCGCAAAGCGCTTAACTCTACTTCTTTCATAACAAGCCTTATAAGTAAATTATCGCTGTCTTAGCTTTATCATGGTCAATAGCGTGAATTTTAGCAAATTGCTTAATTATTGTATGGGTTAATCCGCGCTAAACTGATATCTACGGTCCTTTTAACGGTAAATGCGCGTAAGGTGAGGGCGATGATGGTTTTGCTTTGGCAAAGCATCAAGCTTAGGCTTACAATAAGCCTTACCATTTCCTGTTTTAGTTTTATGCGGAGAGTTTGTCTATGCGTGGAGCCATCATTTGCGGAGCCCTTGCGGCCGTATTATTTGCCGGTAGTGCCTGGGCGCAACACGGTTCTATCAATCCGATGTCCCCGCGTCAGCTTTCTCGGGCTTCCTATATGCAAGAGTATAGCTATGGCTATTCCATCTTGCCTGGCTCGGCCGTGGATACCTTAGGGACGCCCAATCGCGTGGTGGGCTGGACTTTAAACTATGAGATCTTTGATCGCTATCTCTTACGTCCGGTAGCGCATGTCTATGCCTCTTTGCCGCAACCTGTTCAGACCGGTATTGGTAATTTCAATTACAACCTCACCGAGGTCAATAATGTCGTCAATAATTTGCTTATCGGTGAGCCGGGCTCTTCGGCTATCAGCTTGGGCCGTTTTGTCATCAATACCACCATCGGTATCTTAGGCTTTATTGATGTGGCCTCGATGATGGGCCTAGAGCCACAGACCATGGAAATGCAGACGGTGCTGGGCAAGGCGGGCATGGAACAAGGTCCGTATGTCATGGTGCCTATCTATGGTCCGACCACCGGCCGTGAGGTGCAGGGTGATGTGATTGATGATATGCCGCTGTGGTGGGTGCCGTGGTATGTCAATGTCGGCCTGTGGGCCTTAGACGGTATTCATAGCCGGGCGCAACTTATCGATCAAGAAGGGGTGATTGACAATGCGCTCGATCCGTATGGGCAGACGCGCGATATCTTCTTAATGTACTCGGAAGGTAAAGTAAACCCTGATGCCGCCGCGCAGGCGCCGCAAGAAGAGACTATTGATGAGTCCTTCTTAGATGAAATTGATGGATAAAATTTAGATGACAGATCAGCGCGATTTAGCTTCGTTGCGGGCGGAGATTGATAAGCTTGATGATGAGCTCATTGCCCTGCTAAAAAAGCGCCAAGCCTTAGTGCAAGAGGCCAGCGTATGTAAAAGTGCGCATAAAGACGCCGCCTACTCACAGGCCCGTGAGGCCTTTTTATTGCACGACCGCGCGCAAAAAGCCGCCGCGGCTGGGTTGCCGCCGGGGCTAATTGAAGATTTATTGCGCCGCTTGTTGCGTGAGTCCTACAAAGGAGTGGGACCTAGTGCTTATGCTTGCCTCAAGCCTTCGGATAGGCCCTTGGTCATCGTTGGTGGCCGCGGCGCCATGGGTAAGCTCTTTGCCTCTTACTTTGAGCGCTCAGGCTATAAAGTTGCAATCATTGATGCCAATGATTGGGATAAATCTCCGGCCATCTTGGCCCAAGCGCTGGCAGTCTTTATTAGTGTGCCCATTGCCTGCACGAAGGAAGTAATTGCCAAGGTTGCGCCACTGTTGCCGCCTGACTGTGTGCTCTGTGATTTCACCTCGGTCAAGGCGCCGATGGTACAGAGCATGCTTGAGCACTACTCTGGCCCGGTCTTAGGTTTACACCCAATGTTTGGCCCGGATATTCGCTCCATGGTCAAGCAGGTAATTGTCTGTGTGGGCGGACGGAATGAAGAGCAGGGTAAGTTTATCTTGGAGCAATTTGCCCAATGGGGCGCCAATGTCTGTAAATGCAGTCCCCAAGCGCACGATCAGGCGATGAGCATTATTCAAGCCCTGCGCCACTTTACCACCTATTGCTACGGGCGGTTTTTAAGTGAAATTGCGCCGGATTTAAAGGAGATCTTGGCCTTAAGCTCGCCTATCTATCGCCTCGAGCTTGAAATGGTGGGGCGTTTGTTTGCCCAAGATCCCAAACTCTATGCCGATATCATTATGTCCTCGCAGCAAAATATCGATCTCATTGCGCAGTACTTGCAGACCTTGCAGCCAGAATTTGCGCTGATTTCTGCGCGCGATAAGGCGGCTTTCAAGCGCAATTTTGAGCAGACACGCGCCTACTTTGGTGATTATGCGGCCAAGTTCTTACGTGACAGTGGCGCGCTGCTTGCCAAAGTACAAGATGAGAGGGTCGGGACGTGAAGCGTAAGCTCTTAATTGCCCTTGGCATCTTAGTTGCGCTCGTGGCCATCTTAGGTATCGCCCAAGTGGTGGTGGCGGGCTATCTTTTTGATAAGAATATTGATAAGGTCATTGCTCGTCTGCAGCGGCAGGTGCCGGCCTTAAGTCTGTCCTATACCCCGGGCAATGGCAGTTTAACTACGCGCTCTGGGCGCCTTGATTGGCAGCTTAAGTTACCGCCCAATAATTCCTTGGGGCTACCCTATATCAGTGGCAGTACGCTTACGCAAGTTGAATTTGGCCTGCTTAAGGTCAATGCCGGCTTTAACAAGGTAAATGGTAGCGGCAATTTAGATGAGTTGCTGGCCAAATTAAATTTAGAGCCCATCGGTTATCGTGCCGCCTTAGAAGGTAAACTCTTACCCCCGCGCGTGCATGGGGCGATTAAGACCACACCCTTTACCCTCCCTCTAACCCATGGCAGTTGTGTCATCGGAGAAAACTCGCTTTATGCCTCAGGCTCGGGGCCGGATAACTTACATGCTGAGCTTAATCTCAGTGGCTTTAAGTGCCAGGGCAGTGAGCTCTATGCCGGCAAAGAAAGCTATATGCTTAATTTAAAGGCTTTACAGCTAAGAGTCGATCCGCGGCTGGAGCTTGCAAGCAAGCGCGTTTATGTCGATAGCCTGCAGGTAAGTATTGATGAGTTTATGGCCGATCTGTCGACCCTCTTTATGTTGGGTTTCAATCCGGATGAAGAGGTCAAAGATCCAACCTTACGCGACAATATTGTGTTAACTAACTTTAAGTCCACCCTAGCCTTTAGCGATATTGATGCAAGCGGTAGCGGTTATCTTAACTTTGATACGACCGGCAATTACGCCTGGGGCTTTCCGGCAGTTAAACATGGGACGGCGCAGGATTTATATCGCTTAGATAATTTGCATGTTAGCGGTAAGACTGGGCGTTTGGCGGTCAAGGATTTATTTAAGGCGCTATCCAAGATGAACGAGAGCGATGGCTTTGATCATGTGCTCGCCTGCTTTAGCCCGCGGCAAGAATTTACCTTAGATGATTTCTCCTTTGATCATCAGGGGCAGCAAGTTAAGGTACAAGGGCATAGTGTGGCCGAGCTTGATTTTGCCGCGCTGAAAATCAAATCGATGCAAGCTGACTTTAACCTCGCGGGGGGCAATGTCTTTGTGGAAGGGGTGGCCGGTGAGAAATATGCTCCGGCTTTAGCGCTCTTGGTGCATGAGGGCTATGTGACTTACGCCGATAAGCAGTATCGCACCCATTTGACCATCAATAATCAGGAAATTTCCTTAAATGAGCGCCCGTTAAACCTGCGCTCAAGTGAGGATGAGGACTATTAGCGCTACGGCCTTGGACGGTACATGAAAAAGCGCGCTAGGCCGCATGCGCAAGCCAATTTTGTCAAAAGATGACGCTAAGCGTTTTAGGGTAGATAAGTCTCCCGGGCGTTGCACTGTGATGGCAGGCTAAGGTAAGCAATAACCCCCATATTAATAAAAATGAAAATGCATGCCAGGCCGCATGCGCAAGCCAATTTTGGCCAAAGGCGGTGCTAAGCGTTTTAGGGTAGATAAGTCTCCCGGGCGTTGCACTGTGATGGCAGGGTAAGGTAAGCAGTAGCCCCCATATTAATAAAAACGAAAATGCACGCTAGGCCGCATGCGTAAGCCATTTTTGGCTAAAGGAGATACTAAGGGTTTTAAGGCAGTGGTGGTTGCAGTGGAAAAGCGCAGGGCCTGCAGGTCAAGACGGGCAATATCCCCCATATTAATAAAAAAGAAAATGCGTGCCAGACCGCATATGTAAGCCATTTGTGGCTAAAGGCGGTGCTAAGGGTTTTTAAGGTAGAGGAGTCTTCGGGGCTCTAGCTTCGCTCAAGCCTTGGAGGCGGCACAAAAAGTCAGCGTGCCTGAGGTCTATCTTTAGCGCGGCGGAGGAGACGTGTTTATCTTGCTCTGCCCCAAAAGGCGTCGGTCGAACATCGATCCGATATTAAAAAGATTGCGCCAAGAGATGGTCCTGCGCCTCAAGCGTCAGTCGACAGCGCTTTCCTTCTCAGTCGTGATTTTCCTTTGGCGATGGCCATGCCTCGCTAAATGATTTTTCTCCCAGGCCTACCGGCGCATGTATCATTGCAAGCGTTACGTTAAACGTTGCTAAAGCCTTAATTGGCAAATGGCTTGCAATGCCTAGCAAGACAAAAGATCTCTCAAAGCCAGGCTTTGAGAGATCACGTCGCTTTGCTTAAGATAAAAGGCATGATTAAGCGCGGCCTTGATGGCGATGATGGAGCTTTACCAGTAAACCGCCCACGATCATGATAGCCGCCATGGCGATAGTGCTCATGGTGCCCAAGGCTGGCACCATTGGGGTATAACCCGCACTCATCTTGGAAAATAGCCATTTGGGGATGGTGTTATCCACGCCCGTGGTATAAAGCGAGAGCGGAAAATTGCCCCAGGAAAGCAAGAAGGCAAATAGCATGCCAGACCAAATTCCCGGCCAGAGCAAGGGCAGGGTGATCTCGCGAAAAATCTGCCATGGCGAGGCGCCTAAGTCACGCGCCGCTACTTCCAAGGTGGGATCAAAGCCATAGACCTGAATGGCGATCACCAAGGTTACCACGGGGGTAATCCACACCAAATGCGCGAAGGCTGCGGTAGCCCAGGAAAGCTCGAGGCCTAAGGTGTTAAACCACAAAAGGAGCGCCAAGCCCAGCACCGGCTGGGGGAAAAAGATCGGCAACAGGATAATCTTTTGATACAGCCGCTTGCCGCGCCATGAATAGCGTGCGAAGGCCAGTGCTCCGCCAAAGGCAATCAAGGTACTTATCACCGTCACCACGATGGCTATAAGCAAGGAATTGCATACTAGGGTATGGATCTCCAAGGAATTAAAGGTACGTTCCCACCAGGTCCAAGAATAGGCTTTAAGCGGGAAAATGAAATAGCGCGACTTGGACAATGAGGACACCGCTCCGCACAAGACCGGCAGATAAATGAACACCAGTACCAAGGCTATCCACAGCTTGCACAATAGGGCGCAACCGCTGTCGCGCGAATGAACCAATAACATTTGCCTTTCCTCCTTAACGCTTGCCGCCCAAGATACGATCGATATCGAGTCGGCTGAACACCGCGTAAATCAACAGTGCCACGATGACGGTAAAACTCACCGCCAAAGCCGCTCCCAAAGGCCAGTTTTGCGCGTAAGTAAAAGCGATGTCTATATCGTGGGTGAGTACGATTACCGATTGGCCACCCAAAATCTTAGCCTCGGACATCGCGCCGGCGCTTAACACGAAGGTAAGCAACATGCCGATGACAATGCCTGGCATTGCCAAAGGCAACTCAATCTCGCGCAAAGTTTGCAGGCGTGAGGCTCCCAGATCACGCGCTGCCACCAAGAGATCTTTGTCAACTAGCGAGACTCCCAAGACAGTTGGAAAAAGCATATACGGGAGGTAAGAGTAGATAAGTCCAAAGACCGTGAGCTCAGGGGTAAAGAGCAAATCCGGGCCTTCCCCGCCCAACAAGCGCATGGTCCCGTCCAAGATCCCGTTCTTGACGAAAAATAGCACCCAACCATAGAGGCGCACATTCTCGGAAATAAAGAGCGGAAACACGAACAACAGGCTCACCAAGGAAGCCCACTTCTTGCCTAAAATGCGCACCATGCCAACTGCGATGGGATAGCAGATAAGCGCGAGAGCTATCGTCACGATAAAGGCGAATAACAAAGACCAGGCAAAGGATTTCCAGATCCCGCTTGAGGGATCGAATATCTCGCCAAAATTTCCCAAGGAAAAACTCGAGAGCAGCGAGAAGCTGTGACTTTCGGTAAAGGCAAAGCCGATAATCAAGAGCAAGGGGGCGACAAAGCCAATCACGAAGAGTAGGTATATCGGCAAAGCGCAACGCCCACCTACGCTATAGAATAGCGCCCGCAGGCGAATCTCCAGCCCCGCGCCAAATTTAGCTAAAGAATAACTTGCCATTTAAGCCTCCTAATTGAGCACAAAGATAGCGTCGTCGGCGTCCCAACCCACCGTGACTGCGTCGCCTACCTTATAATCAGGGGCGTGTGCCGAGCTTAACTGCAAAGACAATTCCTTTTTGCCCGCGATAAGCTCGTATTGCAGGCTGGATCCCAGGGAATAAATCGCTACAATCTTGGCCGGGATAGCGTTGTCGGCTAAGGCGCCGTCGGTTAAAAAGCGCAAGCGCTCCGGGCGTACGATGATGTAACCCTCGATATTTCTATCAAGTTGCTTTACCTTGAGGACCACGCTCAAGGGTAGCTCGGAGCTCTCCCAACCTCCTTCCGGGCGCACCCGCACCGGGAAAATATTGGTATCGCCAATAAAGGACGCGGTAAAGCGGCTATTGGGATGGGCGTAGATTTCATTGGGCGTGCCCACTTGCTCTAGGACGCCGTGATTGAGCACTCCCACCCGATCGGACATGAACATCGCTTCCTCTAGCGAGTGGGTAATATAGATAAAGGTTTTGCCACTTTTCTCGTGCAGGGCTTTGAGCTCCTTTTGCAAGGTCTTGCGCAATTTGGCGTCAATGGCCGAGAGCGGTTCGTCAAAGAGCAAGATCTGCGGATCGTAGGCGAAGGCGCGAGCGATGGCTACGCGCTGGCGCTCACCACCTGAGCACTTCATCACGTTTTTGGCGTAATAGTCCTCGGGCAATTGCACCATGGACATCAGCTGACAGGCCCGATCGTAACGCTCCTCGGCCGGAACTCCCTTGATCTTGAGCGGAAATTCAATGTTTTGCCCCACCGTCATGTGCGGAAAGAGCGCCAAAAACTGAAACACCATGCAGGTTGGGCGCGCTTTGGGCGGAATGGAACTAATGCTCTGATTGTCATAAACAATATCGCCAGAGCTTGGGCTGTCCATGCCCGCTAGCATCTTCAATATAGTGGTCTTGCCCGAGCCTGATGGCCCCACCAAGGTGAAAAACTCCCCGCGCTTTATCGTCAAGTTGATCTTTTTAATTACATCACGCCCCTCAAATGAGCGGCAGACGTCAGAGAGCGTCAGGATCGGCTCTCCTTTTACCGCGCCATGATCCTTGGCGCTAACGGATTTCTTATGACCTAACATACAAACCTCTCAAGCTGAAAATAAATGTCCTGACTTTGTTTGCCGCTTTAGGCGCGCTTGGCCTTAGTCATGAGCTCATGAGCTGCGTCATAGTCAGGCACGATGTCGTAGGCGCGCGCTCTGGCCATTTCTTCCTCTAGGCTGTCGTACTGAATGGCGTCGAGCTCATCCTTAGTAAAGAGCTTGAAACAATCCGGATTGCCCATTTGCGCCACCGGGTTAAAAGTGCCCTCGGCAAAAGCCACTTGATGAGCGACCTCCGGTGTCTGCACGTATTGGAGGAAGTCTTCGGCCAAAGGGCTGGGGTTAGGGTTATTGACCAGAGAGGTAATTTCTACCCACATCACCGCGTCCTTTAAAGGCGAGATAGCGCGAATGTTGAGGAAACCCTCGGCGCGCGCCAAAGAGGCGGTATAAGTGCCACCTGAAATGTAGGCGTCAATCTCTCCGGTAATCAAAGCCTGATTTAAGGAGGCGATGTCACTTATCATCTTGGCGTTCTTGAAGATACGCAGGCAGGTCTCGTAGAAGGTATTGAGCTCAGCCTCGGTGTGCGTCTTGAACGGATCGATGCCCGCGATCAAAAACAGATCGAAGATATTCCAGTCATCGGATTCCTGAATGCCATAGCGACCCTTGAGGCTGTCGTCTGCCCAGAGCTTCCAACCTTGTTCCTCGGCGGTCTTACGACTGATCTTGTCGGTATTTACCACGAAATTAAACGGTCCGAAGCGCTGCGCCATACCCAAAAGGGCGGAGCCATCCTTGCTCATTGCCCACTGATAAGGAGGCTTGAAGTCCGGCAACATCTTCTCGAAATAAGGCTCGAACTTATCGCGCGGCAGCGGCTTAATCAAATTCTCCGGATAGAGAATATTGCGCGCCCAAGGATTATTGACGTTAATTAAATCCCAAACTGCAGTTTCGCCTGCGCGCAATTTATTGACCATAGTCGGATCGTTGGTGGCCGACTCGGCTCGCACGTCAGCGTCGCGCAACTTGCGATACGGATCGAGCACCTCGGCGGAGTTATAGCCTTCCCAGCACAAAATATTCAATTCCTTCTCGCGACCGGCGGCTAAGGCCTTAAAGGAGGACAAAGGCAAGCTTGCGCCCACCAAACCTAAGCCCAGAGCCTTCAACATATTTCTGCGACTGACTGTTGTACTGCTCATTTTTGTTGCTCCTCTAACATTGAGTTCTGAAAAATTGCAAGTTCATTAAAACACAAATGTGATACTTCTAACATAAAATGTTTTAAAATTGTGCACTCTCCACTTTACCCCGCCCAAAATGTGACATTTATCACTTTAATATTTACCAATCCAACATTACTTCCTAAGATTTATGCAAAGTTCAACATTTACTTACGCATTAGGAGGACCTAATGGCAACGGCATACGCACCCGAGACCGTGCAAGCGCTCAATCGCATGGTCAAGCACAGCCTGACCCGCTGGGGAATGAGCAAAGAGGCTCAGGCAAAACTTTTAAATCTCTCGGAGAACGCTACCTATCTGGCGGCTGATCCTCTACAAAGAGCGGAAATGATTATTCGCGTGCAACGCCCGGGCTATTCCTCCAAGGAGGAAATAGCCTCTGAGCTTGCTTGGGTGAAAGCGCTGGGATGCGAGGGCGTGGTTTCCACCGCCGCCCCGATAAAGGGGAGCGACGGCAACGACGTCGAAAGCTTGGAGGAAGATAAGCTTGAGCGTCTTGCTGTAGCTTTCACCAAGTTAAACGGTCATGAGCCTGCAGTTGGGGATGAGCTTGCGTTGTGGTTTGAGCGTATCGGGAGAATCAGCGCCCGCATGCATGCCCACGCCAAAACTTGGTGTCGCCCAGCGGGTTTTACCCGGCGCAATTGGGATTTTAATCATGTTATTGGTAGGCAGGCCTCTTGGGGCTCGTGGCACGACGCGCTCGGGCTTACCCCGGAGGCGACGCAGCTTATCGCCGCCACGGTCAAAAAACTTGAGGAAATTACCACCGATTACGGGCAGAACGCGGACAACTTCGGGGTGATTCACGCTGACTTGCGCACCGCCAATTTACTGGTGGACGGGGAAACCTTGCACGTGATTGACTTTGACGACATGGGCTTTGGTTGGTACCTCTTTGATTTTGCCTCAAGCCTCAGTTTCTTGGAGCAAGAGCCTGAAGCTGGGGAACTGATGCGCGCTTGGATTAAAGGCTATGAAGAGGAGCGCGGTAAAAAATTAAGCAACGACGAAAAGGATCTCTTGCCGGCCTTTTCCATTATGCGACGCATCGAGCTTACCGCTTGGCTCTCCTCGCATCGCGAGATCCCTTTTGCCAAGCAACAAGGTGAAGCGTTCACCGCCGACACCGCACGGCTGTGCGCTCTGTACCTACAACACCAATACCTCAATTAAGGAGAAGCTTATGTTTGCCTCACTTGCCGACAAAACCGTTTTCATAACTGGTGCCAGCCATGGTATTGGCCTGGCCATGGCCAATACCTTTGCCAAGGAAGGTTGTGCCCTTGCGTTGTGCGCGCGTAATTTTTCCAAAGTACAAAGCGTGGTGGAAAAGCTCAAGGAGCAAGGTGCCAACGCCATTGCGCTACAGTGCGACGTGCGCTTCAAGGAAGATCTTCTAGAAGCTGTCGACGCGTGCGCGCAAAAATTTGGCTCGATAGATATTCTCTGTAGCAACGCCGGGATTTTTCCGCAAACGCCATTGGAGCAAATTAGTGAAGAGGAATACGACGCGGTGATGGACACCAACGTCAAGGGCACATTTTTTGCGGTGCAAGCCTGCGTGCCTTATATGAAAAAGCGCCACTGGGGACGCGTGATCCTCACCTCATCGATCACCGGGCCAAATACTGGCTACCCGGGATGGGCGCATTACGGGGCGAGCAAGGCTGCGCAACTTGGCTTTATGCATACCGCCGCCTTGGAACTGGCCCCGTTTGGTATCACTGTCAACGCGGTGTCGCCCGGTAACGTGATAAGCGAGGGGCTGCAAGCTCTGGGCGATGATTACGTGGCGCAGATGAACGCTAGTGTGCCGCGTGGGCAAATGGGCACGACCGAAGATATAGCCAACGCCGCGCTCTTCTTGGCAAGTCACGAGGCCAGTTATATCAATGGCCATAATTTGATTATCGATGGCGCGCAGATCTGGCCGGAGTCGTCGGGTGCCTTAGAGGCGATACGCTCAATTGCCAAAGATTAAGCTAAAACGACCGAGCTTGACTTGAGATAACCTCTCAAGCTGAAAACCAAGCCCCGCAAGTGCGGGGCTTTTTCAGCGCGTTAGGGCAACGAGAGCTACCTATCAGTTGTGATTGAGCATTTGTCCGCAAGAGGCCTTAAGTCACTTCTGCTTTAGGCAAAATAAACGCACGCTTTAGGTGCACTGCTAAAGCTTTTAACAAGCCTGCGCTTGCTTTAAGGCGGTTTTATTTACCGTCGTCAAAAGAGCAATTACAGACAACCGACGTTAATTAGCCTGGTGCCCCAGGCCACTTTGGGGGTTAGGTTTTCATGAGAAAAGAGGGCGGCCAAGCGCACCGTGAAAACCGCGCTAAGCTTCCAAAGGGCGTCAGGAAAATCCAGGCTTGAATTGATGTAGTTTTTACCTCGCCCAAAAGCCGCCCCACAATCACGATAAGGTAGCAAAGCGCCAAGCTGATGGTGGTGCGAGAGCGGTTACCATAACGGCGTTTACTTGCTTGAGGCTGGCCGTGGCAAAGATAGCGCTCAGAGACGTGAAAAGCGCTGCGCGAAAAAAACCTCGCCGGTGTGCGTGGCGAGGCTACACTTTGCGTGGCAAAAGCGCAAATCAATTAATGCATTAATGCAGATCGCACTCCTTTAAGGTCTGATGCAAAGCCTCAAGGAAGAACTCGACCTCTTTGGCGCCAAAACAAAGCGGCGGACGGATCTTCAAGGTGCTCCCCCAGGGACCAGCGCTACCGATAAGCACGTGATGGCGCTTAAGTCCGTTCATGATTATGGCCGCGCCAGCTCCATCAGGAGTCTTGTTTTCCGGATCGCTTACGATCTCAAGACCGGTAAAGAGTCCCGCTCCACGCACGTCGCCCAGGCAACTAAACTCCGCCTGCAATTGGCGCAAGCCTTGGCGCAAAGCATCGCCGCTTGACTGAGCATTGGTAAGCAAGTCCTCATCAAAGATAGTTTCAATGACCGCAAGTCCCGCCGCAGCTGCCGCAGGCGAGCCGCCAAAGGTATTGAAATAGCCGGTGCGCGCACACAAAGCCTCCAAGATCTCTGGGCGCGTCACCACTCCCGCCATCGGGTAGCCATTACCCATAGGCTTTCCCATCGTGACGATATCCGGCACGAAACCTTGGCGGGCAAAGCCCCACATCTGTCCAGTGCGCCCAAAACCCGGTTGCACCTCGTCGGCTATAACTAAGGCTCCATGACGCCTTGCCGCTGCCACGGCCTCCTTTACGAAACCAACTGGATCTGCAAATACGCCGTCGCTAGAGAAAATAGTGTCAAAAAGCAGGGCTGAGGGTTTAATCCCCTCCTCCTCCATCTCACTGAAGGCTTGATCTACCGCCGCGCCGAAGCTTTGCGCGACATTTTGCGCCCCCAGGCGATAGCTGTCAGGCATCGGCACGCTCTTAACCCAGCGCGGCGGCTTGCCTACCTTAAAAGAGGAAGGGGAAACGCAAGTGGTGAGGTAGGAGTTGCCATGATAGGCCGTTTGTGTCACCACCACTCCGGTACCGCCTGTATAGTAGGAGGCCTCACGCAAGGCGAGATCGTTGCTTTCGCTACCGGTGCAGGTCATGGTTAAATTGCACAGCTCATCGGGGAAGGTAGCGAGCAATTTCTCGGCATAATCGTCTACAATTTTGGTCAAATAGCGCGTGTGAGTGTTGACCTTTAACAGTTGCTCTTGCACGTAAGCGGCCACGCGCGGGTGGGCATGCCCAATGCAGGGCACGTTATTGTAAGCGTCAAGGTATTTCTCGCCCTTGATGTCATAAAGCCAAGCGCCCTGACCGCGCTCGATTTCCAGCGGCTCGTGGAAGAAAAGTAAAGCGGCTTTGCCAAAATACTTGAGCCGCCGTTGCGTCTCCTGCCTAATCTCTGGATCTATGTCCGCAAGTTGCGTCGGATCAAAGGCGTTCATCGAAAGAATTGTTCGCATGTTAATCTCCTTGAGTGGGCGCTTTTTCGCCTGTCGTTGCGCCTGAGCGCGGCGCGAAAAGCGCTGCCGCTATAATGCCCAGTTCATAGAGCGCCACCATCGGCAGGGCCAGCAATAATTGCGAGGCCACGTCAGGAGGGGTAAGCACTGCGGCGATGACGAAAGCAAGCACAATAAGATAAGGTCTAAATTTCTTGAGTCCTTTGAGGCTCACCAAGCCACAGAAGCGCAAGAGTACCACCGTAACCGGGATCTCGAAGGCTGCGCCAAAGGCCAAAAAGAGGCGGGTTAAAAAGCTAACGTAAGCGTCTATATCCGGAGCCAAGCTCACCGCCTGAGGTGCGAAGTTAGCGATAAAGCGAAAAATCAGGCGCAAGACCACGAAATAGCAGTAAGCGGCGCCCAATCCAAACATCAAGATCGCGCTACCCATGAACAGGGCCAAACGCTTTTTTTCGCCACGATACAGACCTGGAGCGGCAAATTGCCAGATCTCGTAAATAAGCACCGGCAGGCACAGCACGAAGGCGCAAAAAAGCACCACCTTAAGCGGCGTGAGAACCGGGGAAATTACACCCACGCTCAAAAGCGCCGCGTCAGCTGGCAAGGTGGCGCGCAAGGGGATCAAGATAAAGGCAAATATCTCGCGCGAAAATGGGGTTAAGACCAACGCGCACAGGATAAAGCAGCCCAAAAACCAACTAAGTCGCCGACGCATTTCGGTAAGATGCTCGATAAGGCTCATCTCGGATTTATTCGCGCTCATCTCGTTCCTCCCGCTCCAAATATTGCAAGCGCCGCTCCAAGGCGGCAAGCTCATGCTTGAGTGCTAAGATCTCTTGACGCTTATTCACGCTCGGGGAAGGGGCGCTTGGCGTAGGAGCGACCACGCTTTGCTTGAGCTCAACTGGCGCAAGGCTCTCGCGCTTTAAGGCCGTAAGCGAGCTTTTTAAGGCGCTAGCGTCAAAATTAAGTCTAGCGCTCTCTTGCAATTGCTTGCCCTGTAACTGAAGCTCGCGGCGCGCTATTTCGCTAAGGCGCTTTAATTTGGTAAGCGCTCGGCCTAAAGTCAATAATGCCACCACCGCCCGTTCCGGCCCTAAGATCACGAAGGCTACCAGGGCGATAAGCACTAGCTCGTCAAAACCGACCCCGAGCATAAAGTCTCCTTAGCGCTTGTCCTCGGCGCTCTGAGGTTTTAAATCGCTTTTGAGCGTCGTGCTTTGCGCCGGGTGAGCGATACTAGCGCTAAGATCGCTCTCCTCGCCAATGCCTTCCTTAAATCCTTTGATTGCGCTTCCGACGTCCTTGCCTAAGTTGCGCAATTTGCCAGTACCAAAGACCAAAGCCACAACTAAGAGTAGGATTAACCAGTGCCACAATGAAAAACTGCCCATAAAGCCTCCTAAATGTGAAAACTTAATCATTGTTGTGGTCAAGTTACCACAAAATTGTGACAAGAATTACAAAATTGCCAAATGATTTTTAAAGGTGCAACGCGCCAAATTTGGGAAGTTCAAAATTAAGATGTGGAGATGTAGCCGCTTTAGGTAGCGGCTAATAAAGGTAAAGGCAGTGCGCGTTTACTTTAGGCGCGCCCAGTTTTCGCTGGCTTCGATGATGTTAACGTTGCCAAGGCGTAAAGCCGAAATGAGTTCCTCATCATAGGGCGGGGTGTCGATAATTAGGCTATCGATACTTTGCCAGGGAGCGTAGGTGAAGACTGATTGGCGCGAGATCTTGGAGTGATCGGCCACGATAATGGTCTTGCTTGCTCGTTGCACCATTACTTGATAGCTAAGACCGATCTGCAGATCGGCGTTATTCGGCCCTTCCTCGGTAAGTCCTGAGGCGCCCAAAATAGCCCAGTTGGCGTAAACGCGCTGGAGATAATGGATAGTCTCCGGTCCATAGACGCAATTTTCCTCGGCGCTATAGATCCCGGGACACAGATGTACCTTAAATAGCGGGTTTACCGCGGCGGCGGCCGCGGCCGAAATAGAATCGGTAAAAATGGTGAGTTCGCGCTTGCGCGCGGCCAATTGCGCCGCCACATGCACGGTGGTGGAGCCACTGCCCAAAATAATCACTGCCCCGTCCTCGATTAAGTTAACGGCGTACGAGGCGATAAGATCGCGCTGGTGCAAAAAGAGTTTCTCTCGCTCGCTCTGCTTGGGCTCTACGTTAAGCGGGCGCGAGGCTCCGCCATAGGTGCGGCTGATTAGACCGCGACCCTCAAGCTCAGCTAAATCGCGGCGAATGGTTTCGGTGGACACCCCGGCCTTTTTGGCCAACTCCGAAATACGCAAAGTCGGAGCATTAGTGAGAACGTCGGAAATTAAAGCGTGACGCTCCTCTTTGGATAATTTTTTGGCGCTACTTGCTGACATGGTGTTATCCGTTTTTGGTTTTATGCTCGCTCTAGCTTAGCGCAACTGGCAAATTTTGACAAAAAGAAAGCCCTTGCGTGGAGGGCTTTCAGCACAAAGCAAAAGCTCAATTGCTCAGACGCGCTTTGTCTGTCGGCAGGGGCTTGGGTGGGCGTTGCACTTCATCATTTACCACCTGCGCCAAAGGCAATAAGTGACAGAATTACTACCATCCTTCCTTCTTCTGTAACTAGAAGAAAAACTCACAACTGTCGATGATTTAATCGATAATGATCCTAAGTGATTCTAAGCGTTTTAAGGCAGTGGTAGCTACCGGGCCAAAGCGCATGGCGGCTGGGTAAGATGGGCAATATCCCCCATATAAATAAAAACGAAAATGCACGCCAGGCCGCATGCGCAAGCCATTTGTGGACAAAGGTGGTACTAAGGGTTTTAAGGCAGTGGTGGTTGCAGTGGAAAAACGCAGTGCCGGCAGGGCAAGGCGGGCAATAGCCCCCATATTAATAAAAACGAAAATGCACGCCAGGACGCATGCGCAAGCCATTTATGGCCAAAGGTGGTACTAAGCGTTTTAAGCTTAACGCTAAACTTAAGGCGGTGATGCTCGGCGTCGCGTAGCGCGCTACTGCAGGCTTTGAGGTGGGGCATAAACAACAAAAGCGCCGTGTGGGCGCTTTCGTGTGCGGTGGGGAACCGCTGGAAACCTTGGTGGAGATGGCGGGATTTGAACCCGCGTCCCGAACGGCTTCGTCTTCAGTACTACATGTTTAGGCAACCTATAATCTCGATACCAAGCTGCGGGCCGCCGCGCCACTTAATACCCAGCTTGTAATTTTTATTTAATGCTTCCCTGACAAGCGGCAGATCCACACGAGCTGATGAAGAACTGACCCCAGTGCGACTAAGTGTCACCAGCAAGACTTAGAACTGAGGGCTTTGCGCAGGTTATTAAGCTGCCAAAGCGTAGTTTTCGTCGTTTGCGACTATTTTTTTGCGACTGTTTAACGAGGCACCGCACCTCGACATGCACCTTGGAGTCCACGCTTCCGGTCGAATCCAGAATCATCCCCAAGCGAAAAATAATTATATCTAAGATAAAGAAGGAACACAAGAGATGAAAAAATTCTTACCCGAAAAATAGTGGAGATGGTGTTCTTAGCCAAGTCTGCGTAACTAATTATAAATAAAAAGAAAAATCACAAAGCTATCTATAAGGTGAACCGGCCTAGATCACTGTGAAAATTTTTGTTTTATGATCTCTGTCAATTTTTACATGATACGATATATCTTTTTTGGGTAAATGGAATCAAGACGGGGGGGGCGCTTTGTTGACTTGATCCTTTCTCCTATCCAAGGACCCAATGGTTAAATGGTCATATCAGCGCGGGTGAGCAAATGTGATTTGTTTGTTATGCCCTTAGTCCCCTGGGATTGAAAGCTTGCGGGGGAAAATGGCAGATGAGCCTATCGGTTGCAACCTGTGTTTTCGCTTCTCTAGCCTTAAACGCCTGTCTACTAATTTTAAATATGAGGCTAAGGTCTAAGTCAGTAGCCGGGGTTATTGATAATTTCCTAGTAAAAAGGTAATCAACTAGACTAGGAGATATCAAATATGTCCGATAACATTCTAACATGAGCCATAGTTACTGACTTAGATGAAATTGATAAGCAGATACAGCGTGGCAATCTGGAAGTAGCAAATAACTCTGAAAGCTGCATATAGAGGCTTAAAGATGAAGTCTGTGCCGGCCAAGAGTAAAGGCCGATGCCATTAATCAGACAATGATTGACAGCTCTACTGCCAGTCTGATTAACACCACAGCTCGCAGTAAATTTTCTACTGCAGAAATTGAACAGCTCAAGCACATCATCAGGCAAAAGTAGGCTGAGGCTAAAGGCTACAGTTAGAACTACAGCGAGTACTGGCGGCTGACTATGAAGACTTGATTAGCCCACCCCTCGCCAACGGTTCAATCTTGCTTTAAACTTTTGATAAAAGGATGCAAATGGGTGCACTATGGACGCAAAAGTCGATCAAATTAAAAAGCCAACTAAGGCTCAGCTAAAAAGCGCTGGTGATGCCATTAGACAAGGTAAAGCCGGTCCAGAAGTCTTTGAGGTACTCAAAGATTGGCGTAACTTGCACTCTCTGCCTTTGAGCATGCTGCAGACCTCCATTAAGACAAAGTTGCACCGCCTGCCGGAGGTGAAAGACCTGCTAATTGCGCAGCGCCTAAAGCGCATGCCGTCAATTGTGAGTAAGCTGCAGCGCTTTGAGACCATGCAAGTCGCCCGTATGCAGGACATTGGCGGACTGCGTATCATCGCAAAAAACATTGTCGATGTGTATAAGGTCAAGGGCTTGCTCTGCCAAGCAGGTAGTACAGCTGCTTTTCTGCCGACTAACGGCTTTCACGATTACATCCAAACGCCTAAAAAAGACGGCTACCGTAGCATTCATCAGGTCTTTAGATACCAAGGGAAAAAGCATGCTGAACTTAACGGTTTGCTGTTTGAGCTGCAAATCCGCACTGCTCTGCAACACTGCTGGGCTACCGCAGTCGAGATTTTAGGCATCATTGAGCGGGAAAACTTTAAAAGCGGCGAAGGGGGGGATGATTTCAAAACTTTCTTTAAGCTAGCTAGTGCGGCCTTTTCCTTAAAGGAAGGCACACCAGTTTTAGAAGAGTACGCTACCCTGTCCAAGGAAGAACTGCGCAACCGGCTTAAAGACATCACTAGCAAGTTGCAGATTTTCGCCAAGCTTGATGGTGCTGCTGGCGGCGTCCATGTGTGTGCGCAAATGCCCAACAGTAAACACGAAGATCTTTACTACGTCCTGTCGCTAACCGCACCTGATGCTTTGGGTAAACGCCAAATTCGTGTGATGCCTTTCATCTCTAAGATGGTTGACATGGCTGAAAATCTGTACGCAGCTTTGGAAGCAGAGGCCGAACAGAGACACGACGGTTCACTTGCCCTGCTCATCAATGTCAAAGGCGCGAAAAACATCAAAAAGGCCTACCCAAACTTTTTCTTGGATACGCAGATTTTCATAAAAGAGTTGAGGAAATTCATAGAGGGGTAAGTGCTATTAGGCGTCAGCGGTACTTTTACATATCGCTGGCGTCAGTTGTTCATGCTGCACTGGGCACAACTGACGGAAACTGGGCTTATCTATATATCATTATTGACAGTTTTATACTTAATTTACTTAAAAAGTAAATCACATTCCACAGTGTAATCGCGTTCACGCGGATGGAGAGAGGCGGCACTAATGTATGTAAGGCTCATGTGCTCACCTCGATTTACGTTATTTAAGATGAGGCGGTCACCAAAGGTAGTCACAGCTTTAGATGCAGCTTACTTTTTTACAGTGAACCGTGTCATCGGCAAAAAGTATAAAAGAGTTTAACTTTTAGTTTACTGTAGTTGCATAGTAACGATATCAAAGTGCGTCAAATGTGTATCATTTGACGCAAACTCAAGGCGTAAAAACATGGCAATTTTTTTGATTTAAAAAATAGTAATGAGTTCAAAAAGAAGGGAATAAGAGTTGGGGGTAAAAAGGATGTTTGTGGAGCTGGCGGGACTTGAGTCTCAAAAAGCATGCGTCCTAAGGCGGGCGCATGGCTTTTTATCGGCTTTAATTAGAACGACTTTTTCATAATGCGTTCTTTGGCGCGTTGCCACTCGCGGTCTTTAATCGCATCACGCTTGTCATGATCTTGCTTACCGCGGGCAATGGCGATTTCAAGCTTGGCCCACGAGCCCTTCCAATACAGTTTAAGCGGGATGATGGTATAGCCTGAGCGTTGTTGATGGCCAATTAACTTGCCAATCTCGCGCTTGTTAAGTAGCAGGGTGCGCGTGCGTTGCGGATCGCAGACAACAAAGGCACACGAGTTCTTAAGCGGGGTAATGGTGGCGCCAAAGAGCACCATTTCTCCGTTTTTGGCGGTGACATAGGCATCTGAGATATTGGCCTTACCGGCGCGCAACGATTTGACCTCCCAGCCCTGTAAGGACAGGCCGGCCTCAAAGCGCTCTTCAATAAAGTAATCGTGCAGGGCACGACGGTTGACGGCGATTAAATTATCGCCAAGTTTCTTTTTCGATTTATTCTTGCCAGCCATGGCTATGTATTCCTTAAGTAAAAACACCTAACGCCTTCGATATATGCGGCGTGGGGATCATCACGCGCCTTAAATTTACGCGTGAGCACATCAATTGCAATCTTTCTTTGTGGGAGCATGTCATTGTACGCAAAAAAGCGTCGCTATAAGCGCTTTACCGGGAAAATTTTTAGGAGGCAGCGGCGGGCAAAGAGGATCCTCGCTTGACAAAGGTGGGGCAAGCTGGTCAGTGTTACTTAAAGATGGAGAGCGAGCAGGCGGTTAACTTTACTTTAAATATAGGTAAACTTGGCTTTAAGTTTTAAGCTCTTTGCCGTAGCTCACATTTTGCAATTATTTGCATCTCTTAAGATGCTAGCGCTAGGATTGAGGGCATAAACATGCTAAAATCCGCGCGTTACCCTGTCTGAATTTGTGATCGGAGCAGGGCATATTTTTGTCACAAAGGAGCATAAAAAAATGGCATTAAGTGCTGAACAGAAAGCTAAGATTGTTGCTGAGTATGGCCGTGGTGAGAGAGATACTGGCTCTCCTGAGGTGCAGATTGCGCTTCTGACCTTCAGAATTGCTGACCTGCAGCCGCATTTCCAGGCTCACAAGAAAGATCATCACAGCCGCCGCGGTCTGTTACGTATGGTAGCTCAGCGCCGTAAGCTTCTGGATTACTTAAAGTCATCTGACTTAAATCGCTATTTAGCAATTGTGGAGAAG
The DNA here is from genome assembly GCA_018883895.1 of Candidatus Anaerobiospirillum merdipullorum. Taxonomy (GTDB): domain Bacteria; phylum Pseudomonadota; class Gammaproteobacteria; order Enterobacterales; family Succinivibrionaceae; genus Avisuccinivibrio; species Avisuccinivibrio merdipullorum. Next base: position 14,721 of record JAHLFG010000086.1, on the reverse strand, counting down.
CTCAAGCTTCGTCGCTAAGATTAAATGGCGCGGGCGGCTGAAAGGCCGCCCAAATTATATTAGATTCTGCAATACGGATGATGGAATAGAAAAACAAGAGCAGAATCAAGAGTTTTTGGAGATGTTTTAATGAATTTACAGCCTATTACCCGCACCTTCAAATACGGCCGTCACACTATTACTTTGGAAACCGGTGCCATTGGCCGTCAGGCTGATTCAGCCGTAATGGCCTCCATGGACGATACCACGGTGCTCGCTACGGTGGTGTGCAATCGCCGTGAGCAGACTGAAGGGCGCGACTTTTTCCCGCTGACCGTTAACTATCAGGAACGCGCATATGCTGCCGGTCGTATTCCGGTGTCCTTCTTCCGCCGTGAAGGTCGCGCAAGCGAAGGTGAAACCTTAATTTCCCGTTTAATTGACCGTCCGTTACGCCCCTTATTCCCCGATGGCTTCGTCAATGAAGTGCAGGTGGTGGTCACCGTGATGTCCGCCAATCCGGAGATCCCGACTGACATTATCTCCATCATTGGTGCTTCCGCGGCCTTAGCAACCTCGGGTCTGCCGTGGAACGGCCCGTTAGGTGCTGCGCGGGTTGGCTATATCAATGGACAGTATGTATTAAATCCGCTGACTTCGGAGACTGATAAGTCAGACTTAGACTTAGTGGTAGCCGGTACGGATAAGGCCGTGGTGATGGTAGAGTCTGAAGCCAAGATTTTACCTGAGGACGTGATGCTCGGTGCCGTGATGTTTGGTTATGAGCAGCAGCAAAGCGTAATTGAAGAAATCAAGGCCTTCAAAGAGCAGGTCAATCGCCCGGTATGGGATTGGCAGAAGCCTGCAGAAGATGCTGAGCTGGTCGCTGCTGTGAAGAATGAAACTGCCGCCGCCATTGGTGATGCCTTCCACATTGTCGATAAGTTAGAGCGGCAGAATAAGCTTGCTGAAATTGAAGCGGCCGCGATTGAGAAGATTTGTGCGCAAAAAGAAGAGTGGGCGGAAAAGAGCCAGGATGTGGCCAAGATCTTCTTTGAGCTTGAGCGTGATATTGTCAGAGAGCGTATTTTATCCGGTGAGCCGCGTATTGATGGCCGTACCTTACGCATGATTCGCCCGATTACCGTTGCCGCCGGCGTGTTGCCGCGTACTCACGGCTCGGCTTTATTTACCCGTGGTGAGACACAGTCCATTGCTACTTGTACCTTAGGCTCCGAGCGCGATGCCCAGACCTTTGAGGACATGACCGGCACCCGTACCGATCGCTTCATTCTGCACTATAACTTCCCGCCGTACTGCGTCGGTGAGACCGGCTTAATTGGCTCGCCTAAGCGCCGTGAAATCGGCCATGGCCGTCTGGCCAAGCGTGCTCTGCGCGCCGTGTTGCCGGATTTAGAGCACTTCCCGTATTCCATTCGTGTGGTCTCCGAGATTACCGAGTCCAATGGTTCGTCCTCGATGGCCTCCGTGTGCGGTGGCTCGCTGGCACTCTTTGATGCTGGTGTACCGTGCAAGGCTGCCGTGGCCGGTATTGCGATGGGCCTGGTCAAAGAAGGCGATCGCGTAGCTATTTTGACCGACATCATGGGCGATGAAGATCACTTAGGTGATATGGACTTTAAGGTCGCCGGTACCGCCGAAGGCGTGACAGCTTTGCAGATGGATATCAAGACTGACGGCATTACCCGTGAGATCATGCAGCAGGCCTTAACTGATGCCCATGCTGCCCGTATGCACTTACTGTCGGTGATGGGTAAGGCTCTGCCGGCACCGCGCTCTCAGCTCTCGCCGTATGCCCCGCGCATTGTCACCATGCAAGTGCCGCCGGAAAAGGTTAAGGACGTTATCGGTAAGGGTGGCTTTAATGTGCGCGCCATTCAGGCGGCCACCAATTCCTCCATCGATATTGCCGATGATGGTACCGTACGCATTGCCGCCGGCTCTAAGGCCTCAGCTGATCAGGCCATTAAGCTCATTTCTGATCTCTTAGTTGAAGTGGAAGTGGGTAAGGATTATGAAGGCAAGGTGGTACGCATCACCGACTTTGGTGCCTTTGTGAACATCCTGCCCGGCCGCGATGGCTTAGTGCATATTTCGCAGATTGCCGATGAGCGTGTGGACAATGTGTCCGATTACTTACGCGTAGGCGACAATGTGCGCGTGCGGGTGCTCGATATCGACAATAGCGGCCGTGTCCGTCTGTCGATTAAGGCCATCACTGATGAGCAGATGCAAAAGGAAAAGGCCGCTGCTCAACAACAAGCCGAGCAACCGTATGCTGAGGCACCGGTTGAAGAAAACTTTTAATTTATAAATTGTTAGAAGCCCTCTCCTTAGTGTGAGGGCTTTTTCGTTTGTTATGCTTTAGGAATAAGCTATGCCAACCCGTGAACATTTTTCCACCCGCTTGGGCTTTTTGCTGATTTCAGCAGGCTGTGCCATCGGCCTTGGTAATGTGTGGCGTTTCCCCTTTATTACCGGGCAGTACGGCGGCGCTATCTTCGTGCTGATTTATTTATTCTTCTTAGTATTTTTTGGCGTGCCGTTGCTTGCCATGGAGTTTTCCGTGGGTCGTGCCTCGCGTTGCTCCCTGGCCAATTCCTTTGAGAGCCTAGAGCGTAAGGGAAGCCGTTGGCATTTCAATAAGTACTGGATGATCTTGGGTAACTATGTGTTGCTCTCCTTCTACAGTGTTGTGACCGGCTGGATGCTCTTTTACTGCATTAAGGGCTTTACCGGCGAGTTTGGTGTCAACACCAGTGCCGAAGTGGCTGGAGCTGAGTTTAATGCGATGTTAAGCTCGCCCTCTGACATGCTGGTCAATATGATTGCAGTGACGGCAGTGTCCTTTGGTATTTGTGCTTTAGGACTGCGCAAGGGCGTGGAGCGTATTACCAAGCCGATGATGATTATCTTATTCCTCCTGTTAATCTTCATGGCGCTGCGCTCCTTTACGTTGCCGGGCTTTAAAGAGGGCATGGCCTATTATTTGGCGCCTAATTTAGATAACCTCACCAAGTACGGTTTATTGGAGGTTATTTCAGCTGCCATGGCGCAGGCTTTCTTCTCGCTGTCCATCGGTATCGGCGCGATGCAGATCTTTGCCACCTATATGAACTCTGACCATACCCTTATTTCCGAGTCCTTCTCCATCATGATCCTCAATACCATGGTGGCACTGCTCTCGGGCATGATCATTTTCCCTGCTTGCTTTAGCTATGGCGTGGAGCCGGGGCAAGGTCCAGGCCTTATCTTTGTGACCTTGGTGTCAGTGTTCTCTAATATGCAAAATGGCGCGATGTGGGGCGGCCTGTTCTTTATGTTCATGCTCTTTGCTGCCCTGTCGACTTTAATTGCAGTGTTTGAAAACATCATTGCCATTACCATGGAATACTTCACCACTTCCCGTCGTCGTGCGGTAATGATTAACTTTGTGGTGATCTTGGTCATCGGCATGCCGTGCTTATTTGGCTTTAACTATTTAAGCGATGTGCATCCTTTAGGCGGCAACTCCACCTTCCTGGATTTAGAAGACTTCATCATCTCCAACAATATTCTGCCGTTGGGCGCTTTCTGCTATTTGGCCTTCATCACCTGGCGTGGCGGCTGGGGCTTTAATAAGTTTATTGAAGAGGCCAATCGCGGTAAGGGCATTAAGTTACCGAACTGGGGCATTAGCTACTATCGTTATGTGCTGCCGGTGGTGATCTTATTCTTAATTGGCAATAGCTATTACAGCGTCTTCTTTAAATAAAACTTCACTTCACTGCACTTATTTGGTGCGGTGATTGTTATCCAATGTGGTGCATAGTGTAAGATTAAGCCACTTTCTCTTGTTTGGGCTCCGCATCAGGGTTGAGACGGAGCTATTTTTGTTTTTATTTGACACAGGGACCATTACTCATGGCGCGTGAAGAATTTAAAAGCCGTATGGGGTTCTTACTCATCTCGGCAGGCTGCGCGATTGGCCTTGGCAACGTATGGCGCTTTCCTTATATCACCGGACAATATGGTGGCGCTATCTTCGTGCTTATCTATATTGCCTTCCTGCTCTTATTTGGCTTACCCATTTTAACCATGGAAATTGCTGTCGGTCGTGCCTCGCGGCGCAGCCTTGGCCGCTCCTTTGAGGTGCTAAAGCCTGGCAGTAAGTGGGCCTATAACAAGTACTGGATGATTTCTGGTAACTATATTCTGATGGCCTTTTACAGCTTGGTCACCGGCTGGATGTTCTATTACGCCATCATGATGATAACGGGCCAATTTGGACAAAATATCGATCAGGCAACCGCCGGCGGTTACTTTAATGATTTACTGTCCAAGCCCCTGGAGCAATTTATCTGCACGGTGGTGCTCATTATCGGCTCCTTTGCCGTCTGTGCCTTTGGCCTGCGCCGCGGCGTAGAGCGTATCAATAAGCCGATGATGCTTTTACTGTTTTGTCTGCTTATTTTCCTGGCGTTGCGCTCTTTTACCTTGCCGGGCTTTAAAGAGGGCATGAGCTATTACTTAATGCCTAATTTTGAGAATATGCAGCGTGAGGGCGTGCTCAATGCCATTTCCGCGGCCATGGGACAGGCTTTCTTTACCTTAAGCTTAGGCGTAGGCTCCATTCAGATCTTTGGTTCCTACATGAAAAAAGACCGCACCATTGGTTCAGAGGCAGTGTTCATCACCATTTTGGATACCTGCGTGGCGCTCTTGGCCGGCGTGGTGATTTTCCCCGCCTGCTTTAGCTATGCCGTGGAGCCCGGTCAAGGTCCGGGTCTTATCTTCGTGACCTTGGTGTCGGTGTTCTCGCATATGGAATATGGCGCAGTCTGGGGCGGCATCTTCTTTATCTTCATGCTCTTTGCCGCTATTACCACCTTAATTGCGGTCTTTGAAAACATCATTGCCATCTCGATGGAGATCTTTAACATCAGCCGTATTCGGGCGGTAGTGATTAACTGCGTCGTGATTATCTTATTGGGCTTGCCGTGCATGCTCGGCTACAATCTCCTCTCTGACGTCCATCCGATGGGCGGGGAGCGGACCATCCTCGATACTTACGACTTCGTGTTATCCAACAACATCCTGCCTTTTGGAGCGATGTGCTATATTCTCTTTGTCGTGTTAAAGCGCGGCTGGGGCTTTGATAACTACTTAAAAGAAGTCAATACCGGCATCGGTGTGAAAATGCCGCGTGCCATCGTCTGGTATTACCGCTTGGTACTGCCTATCGTTATTTTCCTGCTCTTTATTCAGGGCTATATCGGAATTTTCGGCTAGGAAATAAATTATGTCCGAACGTGAACAGTTTAAAACCCGTTTAGGTTTTCTCTTAATCGCCGCCGGCTGTGCCATTGGCCTGGGCAATGTGTGGCGTTTCCCGTACATCACCGGTATGTATGGTGGTGCCATTTTCGTTATCATCTATTTGGCCTTCCTCTTGGGCGTCGGCATGCCGCTTTTAACCATTGAGCTTGCCATCGGGCGTGCCTCCCGCCGCTCTTTAGCGCGTGCCTATGAAATCTTAGAGCAGCCTAAGTCCAAGTGGCATTTAAATAAGATTTGGCAGATTGTCGGTCCTTATATCTTGATGTCCTTCTATGCCCTTATCACCGGCTGGCTCTTTTACTATTGCATCAAGTCCTTCTCCGGCGGCTTTAGCGACGTCACCACGCATGAAGCGGCGGCGGCCGAATTTGCCTCTTTACTGTCCCATCCGCTGACCATGTTTGTCTGCATGACCACGGTGGTGGTAGCCTCCTTTGCCGTGGTGGCCTTAGGCGTGGTGCGCGGTGTGGAGCGCATTACCAAGCCGATGATGATCTTGCTCTTTGTGCTCCTTATCTTTATGTCCGCCCGCTCTGTTACCTTGCCAGGTTTTGCCGAAGGTATGGAATATTACTTAAAGCCCGATTGGTCCAAGCTTGAAGAGCATGGTCTGCTGGAAGTGTTATGGGCAGCCATGGGTCAGGCCTTCTTTACCTTATCAGTAGGCCAAGGCTCCATTGAGATCTTTGGTACCTATATGGATAAGCAACATACCCTAGCCAAGGAAGCGACCTTTATTTGCGGCCTGGATACCTCGGTGGCATTACTGTCCGGTATCGTGATTTTCCCGGCCTGCTTTAGCTATGGCGTGCAACCCGATGCCGGCCCGAGCCTGCTCTTTATTACCTTAAACACCGTCTTTGCCAATATGGGCGGCGGTAGCTTCTGGGGCGGTATCTTCTTTATGTTCATGATCTTTGCTGCCGTCTCGACCTTAATTGCGGTGTTTGAGAGCATTATCGCGGTGTGGATGGATCTCTTCTCCTCCTCACGCTTCAAGGCCGTGATCATTAACCTCATCATTATTATGTTGCTCTCGCTGCCGTGCTTGTTTGGCTTTAACTATCTGTCCGACATTCATCCTTTAGGCGGCAATTCGACCATTTTGGACTTCCAAGACTTCATTATTTCCAATAATGTGTTGCCGATTGGCTCCTTGGTCTTTGTGCTCTTTATTACCGCTAAGACCGGTATGGGCTTTAAGGCCTATTTGGCCGAGGCTAATACCGGTAAGGGCCCGCATATTCCGCAGTGGTTCTTCTGGTACTATCGCTTTGTGATGCCGGTGGTGATTGCCATTTTATTAATTGCAGGCTATGTCTCCATCTTTGGTTAAAGCAAGCTAAAACTTAGCTTACCGGTAAAAAATATGATCCCGCTCATTTAGGCGGGATTATTTTTGCCCTTAATCTGGCCTTCTGCACTGCAAGGTCGGCTTTTGCGTTAAGATATAAAAAATTAAGCTTGCCTCTTTAAGTGCAAGTCATGACTGAAAATTTTGTATGTAAATTGCATTAATCGTGCCTCACTCGCGGCCGCGTCGTGAGGTCTTACGGGCACCAAGAAGAGTTAATATGTACCGCGCGTTTTCTGTAAAGCACATCCTGATTTTACCTTTAAGTTTAGCTGTGGCGCTGGCCACGATGGCGGTACAAGCCGCTCCTACCCCCGGGTCTTTATATGCCTCGTTAAATGTTCCGGGCAAGGCAAGCAGTAGCCAGCAAGTTGCAAGTAGTGGCGCTTTAGGGAGCGTCAATAGCATTGATGCCAAACGCGAGGCCTATCAGCAGGCCAAAACCGCGATTAAAAATGGCGATCTAGCTTACGCACAGCACTTACGTGACACGGTACTCAAGGACTATCCGCTCACGGTCTGGATAGATTATTACCTGCTTTCTGAAGATAAGAGTGCCGCTAAATTTGATGGAGTAATGCAATTTATCAACTCGGGCAGGCAACATGAGCTTGCTGAGCTGTTACGGACGCGCTATATCGACTTTTTTGCTCAGGAGCGTGACTTTGCTAAGGTCTATGCTTTAATTGGGAGCAAGCCGGAAACGGGTTCCTATGACAGCCTTAATTTTCGGCAAAAGAGCAAATTATGCCGTTTTTATGAGGCCGCTTGGCAGATAGGCAAGGGCTCGGATGAAGCGGTAGCCTTTGCCGGGCAATTGTATTTGGATTTAGACGGGGTGCCGCGCGCCTGTGACGGCCTGATTGCTCTCTATGACGCCAAAGGCTATTTGACCGATCGTTTGAAGCTTGAGAAATTTGCCCGCGCCTATACTGCGCGTTTTGAAGGCAATTTAACCAAGCGTTTGGCCGAGGAATTGTCCTATAGCAAGTACGCGCAAAAGGTGCAGGTGCAGATGGAGTTTTATGACGATCCAGAACGCATCTTTGAATATCCGCTCAACACTAGGGCCGATAAGCGTATTGCCGCTTTGGCCTTTGCTCGTTATGCCAATTTAAATCCGCGCGATGCCGCGGCGCAATTGGACGCTTTCTTTAAGGTGGCTCAGCCGTCAGAGAGTGAGCAGGTTGACATCATCAAGGTCATTGCTAAGCGCTTTTTAGAGCGCGGGCGCAGCCTTGAGGAAGTGTCGTGGGTGGATAAGCATTTGCCGGCCATCGGCTGGACACCGGATATTAAGGAGCAAAGACTGCGCCGGGCCATTTATTTTGCCCAATGGGAGATTGCCTATCAGCTGCTAAACCATGTGGCGCCGGACTTTGCCGCCGAAATTAATTGGCGCTATTGGAAGGGCCGCGCCGCCTTGGAAACCGGACGCACCGACGAAGGACAAGAGATCTTACAAGAAGTTGCCACCGACCGTAGCTTCTTTGGCTTTTTGGCCGCGCAGCAATTGGGGATTCAACCCTCTTATCGCCAGTTACGTTTAAGTGCGGGGGCCAAGTGGCCTGCCGACGTCAATGGCGATCCGGCGGTTACGCGCTTTTTTGAGCTCTATGCGATGGATGATGCCAATGCCATCTATGAATGGCGTGAGATTGCCAAATACAGCAAGGAGCAAACGGCGCTCTTGATGGCCGAATGGGCCTTGCGCAACGGCAATACGCGCTTGGCCATTGACAGTGTGGTCAGCTCCAAGCGCTGGGATGCCTTAAGCTATCGCTTCCCGATTGTGTACCCTGAGATCTATAAGCTCAATGCCGCGGCGCAAAATGTCTCACTGTCCTTTATGTATGGTGTGTCACGGCAGGAGAGCATGTTAAATCCGGTCATTCGCTCGCCGGTGGGCGCGGTGGGCTTAATGCAATTAATGCCGGCTACCGCCAAGATGGTTTCGCGGCAAAATAAGTGGGATTATGGCGGGGTACAGTCTTTAACCGATCCGGCTGTGAATGTGCGCTTGGGCGCGGCCTATTTGCGCGATATGCTCGATAAGTTTGGCAACAATCGCATCTTGGCGGCAGCGGCCTATAACGCCGGACCCGGGCGTATCTATCGCTGGGAGTCTAAAGATGGCTTTAAGCGCGATGTGGCGATGTATGTGGAGAATATTCCCTTTAGCGAGACGCGCAAATATGTGCAAAACGTACTGCTCTATGATGCCATCTACCACAAGATTTTAACCGGACAGGAGCAGCATCTGCTTACTGACGCCGAGCTTAGTTTTAACTATTAGCGTCAAGTTTACACTGGGTTAACTCAGAGGCGCTATTAAACCTTACAGGGCATCCTTAAGCTAAGGTAAATGAACTTTTTCTAAAGGATGCCATATGAAATTTAAAACCTTAGGGGCTGCGGTACTGATGAGTATTGCTATGGGATTGGCCTCCACGGCCGCTTTAGCCGTGGACGGCGGCAAGGTTATCGTCGCACATCGCGGGGCGTCGGGTTATCTGCCGGAGCACACCTTAGAGGCCAAGGCTTTGGGCTATGCGATGGGTGTGGATTATTTAGAGCAAGATCTGGCGATGACCAAGGACGATCGCCTGGTAGTGGTACACGATCATTTCTTAGATCGCATTACCGATGTGGCCGATAAATTCCCCGATAGAGCCCGTAAGGATGGCCGTTACTATGTGATGGACTTTACCTTAGATGAAATTAAGAGCCTTAATTTCACCGAAGGCTTTAACATCGTTGATGGCAAGCGCGTGCAGGGCTATCCCGACCGCTTCCCGATGTTTACCTCCACCTTTAAGATTCATACCTTTGAAGAGGAAATTGAGTTCATTCAGGGGATGAATAAGACCATGGGTCGCGATGTGGGCCTGTACGTAGAGACCAAGGCGCCGTGGCTACACAAGCAGGCGGGCAAGGATATCTCCAAGGCTACCTTGGAAGTGCTCAAAAAGTACGGATATACCACCAAGGATTCCAACGTACTCTTCCAGACCTTTGACTATCCGGATCTTAAGTACGTCAAAAATGAGCTGATGCCTAAACTTGGTATGGATCTTAAGACCGTAGTCTTGGTGACCTCTAATCCCGAGGAGACCTATGAGTTAGTTGACGGTAAGTGGCAGCGCTTTGATTATCGCTATTTGTTAGATCCCAAGAATATGGCTGAGATTGCTCAGTATGCCGATGGCATGGGCCCTGATTATCATATGCTCATTGACGAAAAGAACTCACGCAAGGGCGATATCAAGGTCAATGACTTGGTGCAAAAGATGCACGAGGCTGGCATGGTGGTACATCCCTATACCATCCGTAAAGATCAATTACCGCCGTATGCGAACAATATTGACGAGCTCTTTGAGGCGGTGCTCTATCAGGCAGGAGCCGACGGCGTCTTTACCGACTTCCCGGATTTGGGCGTGGCCTACGTCAAAGCGCATAAGTAAATTAAGCCCTCTATATTTTTTGGCAAACTGCGTTCTAACCCGATATGTATCGGGGTTTTTTAGCCTAAAGTTCATCAGTCTGGTTGCCGCCTAGTAGCTGGCGGAAGGTTATGGTCGCCGTAATTTGCCGCTCTTAGCTAAAAAAGCTGGAAAAATAACTTTACACCGGCCAAAAGTCTGCTATTATTAGGCCTTGTCAAATTTGCCCAGGTGGTGGAATTGGTAGACACGCTACTTTGAGGGGGTAGTTCGCGAGAGTGCGGGTTCGAGTCCCGCCCTGGGCACCATTCCAAGAGGACCGCTTAAATGCGGTTTTTTCGTCTCTATACCCTGCCTTTTTTCCTGCATCAGCTTACATAGTCGTTCTAATTTACTTAACAAATAATTTACGTTAAATTTATATAGATTTTACATTTATAATCACTTTGAGAACTAACACACAGCTTTTCAAATAATTGCCACTTATAGTGCATTTTATTTGCCATGAGGTTTTGGTATGCAGGTAGGAAACAAAGCCGGGACATTGCCGGCAAATTCCGCATTAGTGAATATTCAGCGCTTGATAGCTCAGTACTATGAGCAAGAGCCCGATCCTAGCGATCCTCTTCAACAAGTAGTCTTTGGTACTTCCGGCCACCGTGGCTGCTCGCTTGTGGGGAGCTATACCTTAAAGCACATTGCAGCCATTGCTCAGGCAATTGCAGATTTGCGCGCTAGTTGGGGGGCAACAGGGCCGCTGTTTATTGGTATTGATACACATGCGCTCTCAGAGCCGGCTCTGTATACCACCTTGGAGGTCTTGTGTGCCAATCAGGTGGATGTGGTGGCCGCCTACGATTTTGCCTATACTCCGACGCCGGTGATATCTCGGGAAATCGTGCGCCATAATTTCGGCCGTAATACCGACCTTGCCGATGGCATTATCATTACACCCTCGCACAACCCTCCCACTGACGGCGGCTTTAAGTACAATCCTCCTTTAGGGGGACCGGCCAGTCCCTTTTTTACCGAGCCCATAGCCAAACGTGCCAATGAAATTTTGCAAGATGGGTGCCGTGCGGTAAAGCGCTTAAGTTGGCGCGCTACACAAGAGTGTCCATATCTGCATTTTAAGGACATGCTAACTCCATTTGTGCAGGAATTGGCGCAGGTGATTAATTTGCCGGCCATTAAAGCCTCGGGACTTAAAATCGCGGTCAACCCGCAAGGCGGAGCTTCGCTACGCTATTGGGATCGCATCAATGAGCTCTATGGAATTGGTGTAACGATCATCAATCGCGATATCGATCCCAATTTCAGCTTTATCCCTTATGACTACGATAATCATCAGCGCATGGATTGTATGTCCCCTTACACCATGAAGCCACTCTTGGCCGTCAAAGATGATTATGACCTTTGCATTGCCAATGATCCTGATGCCGATCGGCATGGCGTGGTCACCAAGGAAGGACTATTGCCATCTAATCACTATCTCACCTCGATTATGCATTATCTATGTCATCACCGAGCCAATTGGCCGCAAGGCTGTGGCGTGGGTAAGACCATTGGGGCAAGCATGATGATGGATAAAGTTATCGCAGATGCTGGCTTTAGTGTCTATGAAACGCCGATTGGCTTTAAGTGGTTCTCGGAGGGGTTGTTTAAGCAGCAATTGTGCTTTGGCTGTGAGGAAAGTGCGGGCGCTTCTTACTTAGATTTTTCCGGCAAGCCATTTACCACCGATAAAGATGGTTTCCTAGCCGGCCTGGCTGGTGCCGAACTGTGTGCCATCTCTGGTCTTGACTTGGTGTCTTACTATCAGCGCTTAACCACTAAATATGGCAATCCGTCCTATGGGCGCATTGATGAGCCTACCACGGCGCAAGGGAAGCAGGCTTTTGTGCATTTGACGGCACAGAGTGTTCAGGCGCAAAAGCTTGCCGGACAGCAAATTGTGCAAGTATTTACTACGGCTCCTGGAAATCATGCCCCCATTGGAGGCATCAAGGTGCTTGCTGATGGGTGCTGGTTCTCGGCACGGCCATCGGGCACGGAAAATATCTACAAGATTTATTACGAGTCCTTCTTGGGGCCTGAGCATTTAGAGCTGGTGCGTCAAGAAGCAGTTGACATAGTAACGCGTGCCCTAAGCGCGCAATGAGGAGTGTGTTATGCAAGTTAAATTTATGGGAACGGCTGCCTCGGAAGGGATCCCGAATCCTTTTTGCGATTGTGCGGTATGTACATATGCGCGTGAGCATGGTGGTGCTGATGTGCGTACCCGTGCTTCGGTGCTGGTCGATGGGCATATGCTCATTGATATGTCGCCGGAGTGGTCGGCGCAGTTAAAGCGTGAGCAGATGACGGCGCGGGTGCTTGATGCGGTGCTCTTTACCCATACCCATCCCGATCATTTTAACGTGGGCGAATTTGTCAGCCGTGCTGCAGGCTTTGCCTATAACATTGACCGCCCCTTGCATGTTTTTGGCAATGACTGCGCTATTAAAGGCGCGTTCAATGCCCTCGACGGTCTGCAGGGGGATCGTTTTGTCTTCCATCTGTTGGCACCGTATCTTACCTATGAATTTGCCGGCTATAGCATCACTCCGACCTTGGCCAATCACGCGAAGATGGAGCTGTGTTACAACTATTTGATAGAAAAAGATGGCAAGACATTCTTTTATGGCCTTGATTCAGGTTGGTTGCCGCAAAGCACCTTTGACTTCCTACAAGGAAAACATCTTGATGTGGTGGTTTTAGAGTGCACCTATGCCTTCCGTGAAGGGGAGCGGACGACTAATCATCTTAATTTCACCTCGCTCTTTGCTGAGATTGACAAGCTTAAGGCTTTAGGTTGTTTGGATGACAAGTCGCGCGTGGTGACTTCACATGTGTCGCATTCCTCGACTTTAACCCACGCTAAATTGTGCGCCTTAATGCAAGAGCACGGCATTATCACCGCCTTTGATGGCATGACAGTCGAGATTTAAGGAGAATGTTTATGGATATGATGAAAGCTCGCCTAATGGGCATGATGTTCATCCAGTACATCGTGCAAGGCGCATGGGTGCTGACCTTAGGCTTGGTGTTAAGTTCTTATGGCATGCCGGAAATTATTGGTACCGCCTATGCGGTGCTTGGTATTGCCACCATTTTGTCTCCGATGTTCATTGGCATGGTGGCCGATCGCTTCTTTGCCACGGAAAAAGTGCTGGCCGTAATGCATCTGCTCTTGGCGGCGGCGGTCTATTTAACCTCTACCTTTATAGTCGATAGTAGTACCGTGCCTACCTTGATAGGTATTTTCTTTGTCGGTCTCATCTATTATCCGACGGTGGCCTTGACCAACTCGATTGCCTTCCATCATGTGGATGGTCCGCGTCACTTCCCGGTCATTCGTATGTTTGGTTCAGTAGGCTATGTGGTCATTGGCTTGTTTGTTGGTCAGATGGGATGGTCGGGCGATATCATGACGTGGTATGTGGCGATCATTATGGCCATTATCATGGGTGTGTATAGCTTTACCTTGCCGCACACCCCGCCTAAAAGTGCCGGGGCGCCGTTCTCGATACGTGATTTACTGTGCCTAGACGCCATGTCGCTGTTCAAGGACAAGTACTTTACCATCATGATGATTTCCATCTTGATCCTCATGGTACCCAAGACCGCTTATTCGGCCTATATCCCGGTATTCCTCAATGCCTTAGGCTTTGATAATGCGGCTTCAATGATGCAGATCGGTGTGGCGATGGAAGTGCTCTTTGTCTTCTTCATCCCGTTCTTCCTCACACGCTTTGGCTTTAAGGTCACTTTGATGCTCGGCATGATCTCTTGGGGCATTCGCTCGGTGATGTTCTCAGAGGCTGCGGTCGGTGGCGGTACGGCGCTGGTGATTATTGCCTTGGTTTTGCAAGGTGTGTGCTGGGACTTCTTTTTTACCGTAGCCGATATTTATGCCGATAAGAAAGCTGGTGACAAGATTAAGGCTCAGGCACAGTCGTTGCGTTTTATCGCTTCAAATGGTGTGGGCCTGTTCTTTGCCTCTTCAGTCTGTGGTTATATCTTCAATAGTAGCGTAACCGACACCGGCGCTACCGGCCTGTCGCAGTGGCGGGTATTCTGGCTCTTCCCGGCCGGCATTGCGATCTTCGTGTTCGTGCTCTTCTTATTCTTCTTTAAGGATGACACCAATACCGAGGTGAAAAAGGCTAAAGCCTAAATAATGCAAGGTGTAGTGGGCGCAACCTAGGTAGAGCTAAGTAAAGCCCATTGCACTGTGCCCAGTTTGTTGCCTTCTCATGAGCTACGGGGATGACTGTGGTAGATGAGAGGGTAGTTTGCACGAAGGGGGTGACTAAAAAGGTCACCCCCGATTTTATGTTCCAGAAACGGTAAAATTTGCAAAACAGAATGTTTTCGCAAAATATTTCCTTTTTATTTCAGTTAATTATTTGTAAATTTTAGCTGTTTTTGCTATAATTCACCCATAGTCAGCGCAGACTATTCGGAGGTGAGTATGGCTAAACCCGTCTTCAGACAGTACCGGCAGCATGAAACCATGGTCCTGCCTCCCAGCCTTGACGACTTCATTGATGAGAACCATCC
>JAHLFG010000085.1 GCA_018883895.1 Candidatus Anaerobiospirillum merdipullorum | reverse complement strand
GTGGCCGCCGAGGCGGCACAGGCGCATAGACTCAGAGCTAAGACCGGAAGTAATTTGGTTTTCATAACCCACCTCTTCATGTAAATCTTTTATTTAATCTCTTTAACTTCTTCGGCCCACGTTACCTTACGCCCTGGCTCGACTTCAGAAATGGCCAGATGGGTCATGGGGCTGTCGGCCGTTGCCCCGTGGAAATGAAAGGTATCATTGGGGCAAATGACCACATCCCCCTGCACGATATGTTGCAAAGTGCCATCTTTGTTTTGCACATAACCCTCGCCGGCGGTGACGATTAAGACCTGCCCCCGCGGATGGGAGTGATAATAAGTGCGCGCTCCTGGTTCAAAGCGCACCAAAGCGGCATAACAATGGCCTAAAGCACTTGCATCAAAGAGATTTTTAACATAGGCATTGCCGGTAAAGGTAGTTGCATTGGCCTTAACTTCAGGCATGTCTTTTAAATTGGTAATGGTGGCGTCCTGTGCCAGGGCTTGCGCACAACACACAGATAAACCAAGTAAAAAAATTAAATTTAACTTCATCAAGCTACTCCCCTTGCGCTTAACTTCCTCAGTGCTATTATGCTTTTAAGGAGTATTTGCTACCATCAACAATGCTCTAGCAAATTTGTACAAAATTCTATGGCAAGCGAAAAAAACCATGTTTACCAATCGCACCCCGATGCCTACTGATCCGGCCATCGTCCGGCGCCTTGATATGTTATGTGCCCGCGTGCTGGCGCGGCTACCGCAACCTGCCAGTCGCGCGTCTACCACCATTGACCAAATGAGCTACTCACATATCGTGCAAGAGACTACGGCGCGGGTAAATTGCTTCTATGAGCCCTGCATAGTCTGTGTGCTACAGGGCAATAAGAAATCCCTCGTTGGCGATCGCGAATTTGATTACGGCCGCGGCGCCTCCTTATATGTGGCGGTGGATATGCCCAGCTCCTACTACATCTACAATGTCAGTAAAGAGCATCCCTTTTTGACGATCAGCTTTGATATTAACAATGAGATTATCAGTCATATCTTAAATGAGCTGCTCGCCGCCACGCCTAACCTCCCCACAACTTCGGGTGATTATGGACTGTCGGTGGATGTCATGAGCCCGCACCTATTAGATGTGCTCTTGCAACTGACTGCCCTTGAGAGCACAGATGATGCCAATGCCAAGCGCATCTTAGCCCCGGCTTTGTTGACGCAACTTTACTATTACCTCATCACCTCACAGCACGGCCCCTATATTCGCAACTTCTTTAACAAAGGCTCCAGCCGCGCCGCCATTTATCGGGTCATCAACCATTTAAAGCGTCACTTTACCGAGGAAGAGGATATTGAGGGCCTGGCGCAAAACATCGCCTATATGCAGCCTTCGACCTTCTTTAAACACTTTAAGCATGTCACCGGGCTGTCGCCTTTGCAGTACAAAAAGCGTTTGCGCTTAATTGAGGCCAAAAAGCTCATCGAAATTGAGCACTTGCCGGTATCGCAAAGTGCCTATAAGGTAGGTTATGACAGTCTGTCACAATTCTCGCGCGACTTTAAGCGCTTATTTGAGATATCGCCGTCTGATTTAGGCAAGCATGCGCTTATCGTCTAAGCGCCTACGGCATCAGCACGTGGCCGATGCCGCAAGCTTTAATTTAGGCTTGATATTTATTAAGTAAAGCGCGCAAATCATCCTCACTTAAAATGGGGATGTTAAGCTCTTGGGCCTTGGTAAGCTTGGAGCCTGCGGCCTCACCTGCCACCACCGCGGTGGTTTTCTTGGACACCGAGCCTGACACGGTGGCACCTAAATTTTGCAGCATGGCCTTGACCTCATGGCGGGGCATGCTTAATGTGCCGGTTAAGACATAGGTTTGCCCCGCCAAGGGTTTAGGCGCAGTAGCAAAGTCCTCCGCCTCATCGATAACCTCGACCCCGGCGCCAAAGAGCAATTCCTCGGGCTTAGCCGTCAGACGCGAAATCACTTCTTGATTGTGCGGCTCTTTAAAGAAGTCCACGATATGCATCGATACCGTAGGTCCCACATCCGGCAAGGCCATCAATTGCCCAACAGTAGCCTGCATCAGCTCTTTTATGTGATGGAAGTGATGCGCTAAGGTTAAAGCCGTCGCCTGTCCCACTTCACGGATACCTAGCGCATAGATAAAGCGACTTAAGGGCACGCGCTTTGATTTTTCGATGCTCTTAATGAGCTTGCGCGCAGTCACGACGCCTAAAAGACGCGGCTTGCGGTTATCGTTACCCGGGTCAATTAACAAGGAGGCCAAATCACTTTGCGTGAGCGCATAGAGATCGGCCACACTATGTATTTTGCCGGCGGCCACCAATTCCTCGACAATGCGATCGCCAAAGCCTTCGATATCCATCGCATCGCGTGAGACAAAGTGCAAAATTGATTGGCGCAATTGGGCTGGGCAAATCAAGCCACCGGTACAACGGGCCACCGCCTCACCTTCCACGCGCTCAATGGCCGAGCCGCACTCGGGGCAGACGCTGGGGAAAACCACTGGGCTTTGTGTGCCATCGCGTTTTTCCGTGACCACCCCGGCCACTTGGGGAATGACGTCGCCGGCGCGGCGGACCACCACATAATCCCCGACCATGACGCCCAAGCGCTCAATTTCATCTTCATTATGCAAGGTGGCATTGGACACGGTTACCCCGCCGACATAAACCGGCTCTAAACGCGCTACCGGAGTCACCGCACCGGTACGTCCGACCTGAAATTCAACGGCCAGGAGCTTGGTGAGCTCTTCTTCAGGCGGGAACTTATAGGCCACCGCCCAACGCGGAACCTTGGCGGTAAAACCCAATTGTTCTTGCGCGGCAATGGAGTTGACCTTCAGCACCACGCCATCAATATCATAATTAAGCTGTGCCCGGCGTTCCCCCATCGCCGCATAGTACTCACTTAAGCCCTGCTCGCCCTGCACTACCTGTACTAAGGGATTGACCGGGATGCCTAAGCTCTTTAAATATTGCAAGCGCTCATACTGTGTGGCAGGTAAGTCTGCCCCCTCCACATAGCCAATATAGTAGGCATTAAAGGTTAAAGGGCGCTTGGCGGTAATGCGGGCATCTAGTTGGCGTAAACTGCCGGCAGCGGCATTGCGGGGATTGGCAAAGATCTTGCCACCATTCTCGCGCGCCCGCGCATTCCAGCGCTCAAAGCCATCGCGCGGCATAAAGATTTCCCCGCGCACATCAAGTAAGGGCGGAAAATCCCCGCGCAATTGCAAAGGAATAGCCTTAATGGTGCGCACATTTAAGGTGACATCTTCACCCACACGGCCATCGCCACGCGTAGCCGCTTGCACTAAGATGCCATGCTCATAGATAAGCGACACCGCCAAACCATCTAATTTAGGCTCGGCACAATAAGAAATAAGTCCTGCCCCCAAGGCCTCTTGCATGCGGGCATTAAAGTCGCTCAATTCTGCAGCATTAAAGATATCGCCGATGGACAAGAGCGGAAAGCGATGCTCAACTGGAGTAAAGGCCGCAAGTGGCGCCCCACCCACGCGCTGTGTAGGCGAGGTAGGCGTCACTAATTCAGGATGTGCCGCCTCAAGCTCCTCAAGTTGCCGATACAGCCGGTCATATTCGGCATCCGGCACCAAGGGCGCATCATCGACATAATAAGCCCGGCCATAGCGATTTAAAGTGGCAACTAAACTTGCGTATTGCTCTTGCAAACTAGGCTTTGGCATCGTATTCCTGCAGTTTATTCTCTAAGTCTTGGAACATTTCCTGAGTATAGGGGCGATGATAGTTATCTTCCATACTTCCCCCTAAGGTGGAGGTAAAGATATCCACCGCCGTTAACATGGCCTTAAAGTAGCTACTTGCCTTACCGCGCTCGGGTAAATTCATATACAGAGCAATGGCGGGGGTGGTAAAGCCTGCCATCTCCTGCGGGAAGTAGAAAGGAGTCTTTAAAGAACAAATGCGGAACACCTCATTGACGCGTTCCTGCGGATTTTCGTAGACATAATAAATGTCATGCTCGCCGCGTAAAATGCCGTATTGCGCACATAAGGCTTCAATGTCCTCACCGCGATAAGGATTTTGCGCCGGAGCCACCAAATTGATTTCAATGGTCTGCGGAAGTTTCTTTTGCTCTTGCTCACGTTCAAGTTGCGCGGCTGCTTCTTGGGTGATCTCTTCTATCACCGGGGACTGAGGAAGCGGCACTTCACTGGCCGCCTGCGGATTGGCAGTAGCGGTAGCCGCACTTTTCAGCGGCACATCGGTAGAGACAATGCGCACCTTGCCGATTTCAGATGAGTTACGGATCTCATCATCGCGGCGATCGGCTTGATTGAGTTTGCGATTCTCCGGCTTACCGGAAAACCATAAGCCGTGCACGACAAAAGCCACGATGGCGATGGCTCCAACAATTAGCACGAGGGCACTTGGATCACTGAAAAAGGACATATACGCTCCAAAAAAAACAACTTACTATCTAGTAGCTAAGCTCTCAAGCCTAGCCTTGTGGTAGATTTGCTCTTAATTATAGCCGACTGCAAGGCTTGATGGAGGGTGATGCATCGTAAGGCAACACTTCCTGTTACAATCGATATCAGCATTTAGATTTGGGATGGAACTGCATATGGCTGATTTTCAACGCGCTACGGACTTAAAATTAGGCGAATCCTTAAGCATTCTTTTCGATGGTCTCAAGCTGGCCTTATCCAAAGAATGCCGCCTCTATATCATTGTGCCGATTATCTTAAACTTCATCTTGTTATCCGCCATTTCCTATTTTCTTATTACCTACGTCAACCAATGGATTGACTCCTTGGTAGGCGGCATGCCTGCCATCGTGGCGGCCTTAATCTCCACCCTCTTGGTAATTGCCTCCTTGCTAGCCGGTTGCTATTTCTTTAGCACCCTCACCACCATTATCGCCTCGCCGCTTTATGGACTGCTTGCTGACAAAGTAGAGCTCAAACTTACCGGCAAAGACTCGGGCAACGACAGCTTAATTGAAATCATTAAATCCACCCCGCGCATCATCGGCCGTGAAATCCACAAACAGATCTACTTCTTACCCCGTGCGCTGTTGTGCCTTATCATCTTATTTATTCCGATCCTCAATATTTGCTCTCCGGTGCTGTGGTTCATCCTCACCTCATGGATGGGCTGTTTGCAATACTGCGACTATGCCTACGATAACCACAAGATCTCCTTTCAAGATATGCGCAAAGAGATCAGTGCCCATCGCTTGCACTCCTTTATCTTTGGCATGGTGGTGACCTTATTACTTGCCATTCCGATCTTAAATCTCCTCGTGCCCCCGGCGGCGGTCTGTGCCGGAACCAAATACTATTTAAGATTGCAAGAAGTGTTTAATCTGCAGGAGGTGGCCTAATGTATTCTTTAACCGGCATGACGGTCTGCGAGGGTGCTGCCGCCGGCAGTGCCTTGCAATTGCGCTGTCCGCGCATTGCCCCACGCATTAAGGCCGGTCATATTGAACCAGAGGCAGAAATCGCTGCTTTTGAAAGAACCTGCCATGACTTTGTAGCTAGGCTCTATCAAGTGATGCAAGGCCCTGCCCCCGATAAGGTACGCGATCTCTTTGGGGCAGTGGCAGGTTTCATTCAAGCCCCGGACAATCAAGAGCAAATAAAAAGCTTGATTAAAGATGGAATGTCCGCGCGCGCTGCCTGTACCTCGGTCTTACTGGAAAACCTCAAAGCTTTTGAGCACAGCGACGATGTTGAAGTTAAAGCACAATTGCGCGAGCTCAATGCCTTGGCCCGTGAGTTTATTGCCTCCTTAGATCAAGAAGAAAGCGATAGCTTTGTGATCCCCGAGCTTACCGCTCCAACCGTGATTGTGGCACAGGATTTAAGCCCGGCGCGCTTTTTGTGCTTGCGTACCGAATTTGTCTCGGCGGTGGTACTTGAAGGGGGCATGGCCTCCGGACATTTGGGCGTAGTCTTGCGTGAATTGCGCATTCCGGCACTCTTTTCGGTCATCGGCGCCAATGCCATTAAAGATGGTGAGCAGGTTCTCGTCGATGCCAGCAATGCCTCCTTAATTGTGCAACCGCCCCAAGAGGCCTTAAATGAGCTTTTACACTCCCAGGTCATGGCTCCGGATTATCCTGAAGATCCCGGCCTTGACAGTAATGTCACAGTTGCCTGCTCAATTGGCGCTGCGCGTGAGCTGGAAGTAAATCAGACCTTTACCCGCCATGGCATTGGGCTATTGCGCTCTGAGTTTTTATTCTTGGGTTCAGATCATGAGCCCACCGAAGAAGAAATGGAGCTGTGCTTTGGCCGTTTATTTGCCAAGATCCCCGAGCATGCGCCCTTAAGCGCCCGCACCTTTGACTTTGCCGGGGATAAAAAACCAATTTTCACCGTCAATTTAGACGACACCGGGCCTTTGCATGGCTATGGTGCTTGTGTAGGCACGGCACTCCTTAAAAAAGAGATCCGCGCCATGTTGCAAGCGGCGCGTGAACGTGATATTTGCATTGTCTTTCCCCTCGTAGTGCGCTTTTCTGAGGGCAACTATTTAAACTCGCTCTTATGCGACGCTATCGATGAGCTTCAGGCTGAAGGCAAGCCCTGTGCGCGCAATTGCCACAGTGCGCTGATGATTGAAACGCCGGCGGCGGTGCTGTGCGCAAGTGCCTTTGCCTCTTTGTCCAGCCGCTTTATCATCGGCACCAGCTCACTTGCCGAATATGCCAGTGCCCCGCGTACGCCGGATACCTCCTTTACCCCGGCTTTGGCCAAGATGATTGCGCTGGCCTGTAAGGGAGCGCATGATGCCAAGGTAAAAGTTGGCGTGGCCGGGCGCTTTGCTGCACGCGTGGAGTTACTCCCCTTTTTCTTACAATTAGGCGTCGACTACATCTCCGTTGATTCCTATTCTGTACCTAAGGTAGGGGCTGCTTTAGAGCGTTTGGACAGTGAGCAACATACACCCTGCTTTAATCCAGAGCTCTATGCTAAAGTGATGCATTTAACGTCCGGGCGCGATATCACTGCGCTCATTAACAATCTAAACTTTTTGGGGTAATTATGTCCTTTTTCTCGCATCTTTTTCACTCCACCCCGTCGGAAGATGACGTTGATCTGGTGCTCTATGCACCCCTAAACGGTACCTTAGTCCCCCTCTCGGAGGTGCCTGATGTGGTCATTGCCGAAAAAGTAGTCGGCGATGGCGTCGCCCTTATCCCAGATAGTGAAACCATTCTCGCGCCCTGCGATGGCACCATTGCGCGTTTGCTGGCGACCAATACCGCCTTTTCCATTAAGACCGAACAGGGTTTGGAGATTTACGTCACCTTTGGCATTGACACCATCGACTTTCAAGGAGAAGGCTTTAGTGCACGCGCCCAAGTAGGACAAAGCGTCAAACGCGGCGATCCGATTATTCAGGTCGATATGTCGGTACTTGGCGATCGCATTAAATCTACCGTCACCTCCATGATTGTAGTGCGCTCATCCGGCGCCATCGATCATGTCACCGCAGGCTCTGGTAAGGCGGTCGCCGCCGTCACCCCTTGTGCCTGGGTGACCTTAGAGCATTAAGCGCGCGGATGCGTTTTGTTGTAGAGCTCATGTAAACGGGCGCGGGCGACGTGGGTATAAATCTCGGTGGTAGTGAGATTGCTATGCCCCAGGAGCATCTGCACCGCCCGTAAATCGGCATCATGATTGAGTAAATGGGTGGCAAAAGCGTGGCGAAAGGTATGCGGTGAGGGCATTTCCTTAAGGCCAAGTTGCAAGCTGTACTTGCGCACCACCCCCCAAAAACTCTGCCGATTTAAGGGTCCGCCTTTTTGTGAGAGAAAGACATAGCGCTTTTGCACCACCGACTTAAACTCCCCGCGCTCCTTACGCGCATTAAGATAGCGGGTAAGCCACTCTTGCGCGCTTTTGGTCATCGGGACAATGCGCTCCTTATCACCCTTGCCTTTAACTAACACATAAGCATCTTGTAAATGCAGCTCTTGAAAGGTAAGTTCAGTAAGCTCACTTACCCGCAGTCCGGTGGCATAGAGTAGCTCCAACATCGCCCGATCGCGTAACCCCAAGGGGGTATTGGTATCAGGCGCATGTAAAAAGTCCGCCACGGTAGCTTCAGATAAAACCTTAGGTAAACTACGTTCAATCTTAGGATTGACGATATGGCGTAAGGGATCGTCTTTCCGTAAATGACTTAGATGCATAAAGCGCATCAAGGCCCGCAGTGAGACTAAAAAACGCGCCTGTGAGCGACTGCTTCCACCTTGCATGGTAGCTAAATACTGCTGCACACTTTTAACGCTAAAGTTTTCCAGGCGCTCGCCGCGCGCACGCACAAAGGCGGCAAATAAGACACAGTCGGTGCTATAGCTTTTAATCGTGCTACTAGCAAGCGCGCGCTCTAAGAGTAAGTAATCGCAAAATTGGGCTAAGAGGTGCTTATCTTCCATCGGCGCAGACTCCGTTTATCTTAAAAATAGTTTAGCGCAGGATAGGCAGGTAGTAGTGACGGGAGCTTAAAAGATAAGGTAAAAAAAAGCAGCGTGGGCTTAAAACCCACGCCGCAAAGGTCAGACCGAAGTCTGACAAGGAGGTACTATTTACACACTCAATTACAAGTTAGCGACGATTTCCTCTACCGACTTCTTAGCATCGCCAAAGCACATCGCGGTGTTCTCCTTGAAGAACAGCGGATTCTGCACGCCGGCGTAGCCGGTATTCATCGAGCGCTTGAACACCACTACATTACGAGCCTTCCACACCTCGAGCACCGGCATACCGGCGATCGGGCTGTTAGGATTCTCTAAGGCGGCCGGGTTAACAGTATCGTTAGCACCGATCACCAGTACGGTATCCGTATTCTCGAAGTCGTCGTTAATCTCATCCATCTCAAACACGATGTCATACGGCACCTTAGCCTCAGCTAAGAGCACATTCATATGACCCGGCAGACGGCCGGCGACCGGGTGAATAGCAAAACGGACCTGAATGCCGCGGGCCTGCAGTTTCTCGGTCAACTGTGCGACCGCATTCTGCGCCTGCGCCACCGCCATGCCGTAGCCCGGAGCGATGATGACAGATGAAGAATTCTTTAACAGCTCGGCCACTTCCGGGCACTTGAGCTCACGATACTCGCCCATTTCCTCATCGGTAGAAGCAGCGGCACCTTCGTTACCAAAGCCACCGGCAATCACCGAGATGAAGGAGCGGTTCATCGCGCGGCACATAATGTAGGACAGGATGGCACCTGAAGAGCCTACCAAGGCACCGGTAACGATGAGCAGATCATTGCTTAACATAAAGCCTGATGCGGCAGCCGCCCACCCTGAATAGGAGTTGAGCATCGAAATCACCACCGGCATATCGGCACCGCCAATGGCTGCCACTAAGTGCACGCCAAAGACGAAGGCGATTAAGGTCATGATAACGAGCGGAGCTACCGACGGGGTATCCGAGGCCATGAACCAAATCATGAGGAAGAGCGATACCACCAAGGCACCCAAGTTCAGCCAGTGACCGCCCGGAATCATCAGCGGAGCTGACTTGAAGATGCGCAACTTATAGGTACCGTTTAACTTACCGTAAGCCACGATGGAGCCAGTGAAGGTCACGGCACCAATGAACACACCCAGGAAGATTTCCACTAAGTGGGTATTGAGCTCACCTACGGACATGGTCGAAGCAGCACCGGCGGCAGCTGCCCCGGCAGCCTCTAACAGCGCGGCGATTTCATCGGCAGTAGCATTGACCGGAATGGTGATGGTCTCGGGAGCTGCTGATCCACCTAACTCTAAGAAGCTGTTATAGCCCACGAGCACGGCGGCTAAGCCCACGAAGCTGTGTAAGCAGGCGATCATTTCCGGCATCTGCGTCATCGCGACCTTGCGGGCCACATAGATACCAATACCGGCACCGATGGCCATGGCGATGATGATTAAGATAAAGCCCGTGGCAGTATCAACCTGCGCAAAGGTGGCCAACAGCGCAATGGTCATACCGACCATGCCCGAGAGGCAGCCTAACTTGGCAGTTTCCTGCTTGGACAAACCGGCCAACGCCAAAATAAACAGCAGCGCGGCCAGAATATAGGCCATATGGATAGGACCTAATACCATTTTAAATTCCCCCTAACCTTACTGCTTTCTAAACATTGCCAGCATACGACGTGTTACCGCAAAGCCGCCGAAAATGTTAATCGAGGCAATGAGCACGCCAATAAAGGCAAAGATGCTAATAATGATGCTCGTACCCGAGCTAATCTGTAGCACCGCGCCGACCACAATAATGCCGGAAATAGCATTAGTTACCGACATCAGCGGCGTATGCAGGGAATGAGTCACATTCCACACTACGTAATAGCCGCACACGCAGGCTAAGACGAAGACGGTAAAGTGCGGCAGGAATTTCTCCGGCGCAAAGAGTCCGATTAAGGCAAAGGCGACAATTAAAGCCACCACGCAGGACACTTTGAGCTTCTTTGAGACCTGACGTTGCTCCACTTTCTGCTGCGCAGCAGCAGCAGGCTTGGCAGCCGGAGCTGCCGACACGCTGATCTTAGGCGGCGGGAAGGTGACCTCACCGTCCTTGGTCACGGTCATATTGCGCAGCACCACATCTTCAAAATCAACATTGATCTTGCCATCCTTGTTCTTGCACAAGAGCTTGGCTAAGTTGACTAAGTTGGTGCCATAGAGCTGTGAAGACTGAGCCGGCAGACGAGCCGCTAAGTCCGAGTAACCGATAATCTTCACGCCATTGTCGGTAGTGACAATCTTACCTTCCACGGTAAGTTCGCAGTTACCACCGGTGGCGGCGGCCAAGTCAACGATGACTGAGCCAGGCTTCATGCTCTCGACCATTTCCTTGGTCACCAGGCGCGGGGCCGGCTTGCCCGGAATGGCGGCGGTGGTAATGATGATGTCAACTTCCTTGGCCTGCTTGGCAAAGAGTTCCATCTCAGCTTTGATGAACTCATCGGACATCACCTTGGCATAACCGTCAGAGCTACTACCATCCTCTTGCTTGAAATCAAGCTTTAAGAACTCACCGCCCATGGACTTAATCTGATCAGCCACTTCCAGACGGGTATCAAAGGCGCGCACCACGGCACCTAAGGAGTGCGCCGCACCGATGGCCGCTAAACCTGCCACACCGGCGCCGATCACCAGCACCTTGGCCGGCGGAACCTTACCTGCAGCCGTTACCTGACCGGTAAAGAAACGTCCGAAGCAATGGGCAGCTTCAATCACCGCACGATAACCGGAAATATTGGCCGTTGAAGACAGCGCGTCTAAGGCCTGAGCACGGGAAATACGCGGCACCATATCCATCGCCAGCACCGTGACCTTCTTCTCATTGAGCTTGGCCACTAAATCAGGATGCTGTGCCGGACGGATAAAGCTGACTAAAGTCTGGCCCGCCTTGAGATAGCCCACTTCATCATCATTGGGGGCATTAACCTTAAAAATAATATCCGAAGTGTTCCAAACCTCACGCGGCTTGACCACCTTCGCACCGGCTGCAGTATAGGCAGCATCGTCAAAGCTGGCGTCTGCACCTGCATTGCTTTGAATTTGTACTTCAAAGCCTAACTTTATCAGCTTGCCGACGGTGTCCGGAGTCGCTGCGACTCGCGTTTCACCGCGTAAGCTTTCCTTGGGAATACCTATCAGCATGGCTTTTTCCTATTAGTTTTACTAACACCACAAAGTGTTTTCTACAATGTGTCATTATAGTCACTGCACTGCAAGATAACAGGATGTTAAATCAAAATTGCAGAGTCGCTCAAATATTTACCCCATTTAACCGCAACTTTACATTAAATTGTGCACGTGAACAGCTACGGGGCATATTTGTTTTATCTTACAAATCGCAGCGCATGGTGATAGCGTTTTCAGCAGGTAAACCAGGACGTGCACTATAGTAATTAGTGCGCACTCCCATGGGCGTAAAGTGAAACTTTTGATAAAGCGCAATAGCAGGTACATTGTGCTCCCGCACTTCTAAAAAGCACACTGTCGCCTTACGCGCCTTACAGGCATCTAAAAGCGCTTGTAACAGTAAACTTCCCAGGCCCTGCCCTTGATAGCGGCGCATAATGCCGATGTTATAGACCTCAGCCTCACCGACCACCACCCGCGCCACCGCATAACCGACCAAGTCCTGTTTGATATAGAGCCCGAGCACAATGCAGGTATCACAAAAGCAGGTGCGGATTTGATCATAGCTCCACGGATCAGGCTGTGCCGACTGCTCCACCTGCACCATCGCCTGCACCAATTCATCTGCAGGCACAGTTAAATACTCAATGCGTGCCTGTTTTAAGCCAAGGAAGGTCATTGCAATTCCACAAATTCACGGCGCAAAAAGGACCACAGCGCCGCTTTGTTCTCATCGGGTAAAAAACACAAGCACCCCGGCGGCGGCATATCCCCAGCCCCCAGCAACACTGCCGCCGGGCGTTTAATCTCCACCCCGGGGGCAAAGTCCACCACTGTCACGCCTTTGCGAGCTAAAAACTCTTTTAAGCTTGGCATATACGAAAGGGAGAGCTTGTTACTGATATACAAAGTAAGCGGCATCTTAGGCGCACTTATAAGCGACGCTGACATCGAAGCTCCCGTAACCGGCGTCGGGAGCGGCGTTGGCGTTAGGCGCGCGCTGTGCTTATTTTGCTTCAGGCTGGCAAGCCTTTTGGCACTTGCCGCTTGGGCGCCGGAGACAATACTCGCGGCCGCCGCCTGTAATTCAGGACTGGTGGCCATTTGCGGATGCGCCGGCTCTTTAGTTGCCGGACGGATCTTTAAGCTAGCAGGCGGGGCAAAATAATCCGCACACACATCCTGCGCCGCGGCATACGGAGCCTTTATTCCGGCGCGCAAACGCCATATGGTGCGCTCTAAAGCCATCCTCTAGCTTCCTTAGTGCTCACGGCACCTTTCTGTTGTTTATTTTTTCAGCGGTAAAATCTCAATCCAATAATCATCCGGATCATGGATGAAGTACAGGCCCATCTTGGTATTTTCATAGCAGATGCACCCAAGGCTTTGATGATAATCATGTATCGCCTGATAATCCCCGGCCACGCGCAGGCACAGATGGCTTTCATTGTCGCCTAATTCATAGGCTCCCTGCTTATCTTTAAGATAAGTAAGCTCCAGGCTAAAATCAGTCTGCCCGTCACCTAAATACACCAAGGTAAAGGAGCCATCGCTAGCTTCCTTGCGCCGTACTTCTTTTAAACCTAAAGCCTTAGCATAAAACTCAATACTGCGCTCTAAGTTGGTGACATTGATATTAAAGTGGTCAAAGCGTGCATTTACTTGCATAACATGTTCCTTAAGCGCCAGGCAGCATCCACTGCTGTCCGCGCTTTTCAATGGTCAAAAATTCACTGCCATGGGTGGCGGCAAAATCCTTAAAAGCTGCGGCCTTATCGTAGGCGGCATCAAAATGCATCGGCACAAAATAACGACAGGCAATTGCGCTGACAAATTGCTCCGCCCCGCGCAAATAGTCACTGCCAATGCGCGGATCGGTAGGAAACATCGCCACATCTAAGGATGGCACTTCCTCTTGTATTTTATGGAGGACGGTCAGATATTGTTTTTCTGCCGTCGCGGCTTCTTCAGGCGTGCTTTCA
The DNA here is from genome assembly GCA_018883895.1 of Candidatus Anaerobiospirillum merdipullorum. Lineage (GTDB taxonomy): Bacteria > Pseudomonadota > Gammaproteobacteria > Enterobacterales > Succinivibrionaceae > Avisuccinivibrio > Avisuccinivibrio merdipullorum. Next base: position 691 of record JAHLFG010000085.1, on the reverse strand, counting down.
TCGCGCCAATGCCAATTGTTAAGATCGCCGGCGTGAAAGAGCTTAAGTCCTGCAGCCTGCAGATAAAAAGATACCCCGCAGTCGGTGGAGTCATAGGCCTTAATGCGCAAATTTTCATCGGCAAACTCATCGCCGACACTTAAAAAAGCGATGTCATCTTCAGGCAACCACTTACGTCTGCGCTTGTAGATATCTTTAGAGAAGACATAGCGCACATCCTCTTTAAGCTCGGCCAAAGAAAACACCTCGGGGCTGAAATGATCGGCATGAAAATGACTTGCCAAAATGTATAACGGCCCGGGGCGCTTGACTAAATGGTCGTGCACAAAACCCGTTTGTGTCCCCATGCTATCTTCATAATAATCAATGAGCACACTAAACTTATCAAAGCACAGCGCAAAACCACTGTGATAGAGATAAACCAAATCAAACACGGGCGGCATCCTTCAGATTAGCACTATCTGCCCTCATTGTAGGGCAGAACGCCGTGCAAGGCAAAACTCCCGTTAAGCCCGGTGCACTAGAGTTAGCTAGCTCACAAAATACGCGCTTTTGCCTGCCTGATGACAAAATTGCGCTATGCTAAACAGTAAACCTAAACTTTAAGCATAAACTTTCTTTTCGGTGTCAGACGCATGCTTCGCAATTGGAATTTACCGCGCCCCGGTAGTGCACCCTCGGTTGCCCAGCA
>JAHLFG010000084.1 GCA_018883895.1 Candidatus Anaerobiospirillum merdipullorum | reverse complement strand
GGAGTAAGCTGCAGGAAATTAAAGCTTGTTGAGAAGCGCAGAACCTATTTAACAGAAATTAGATTCCAGGAGGGCGGCAATTCCTCCCCCGCTTAAGAAGCGGGGGTCTCCTTGCCGTAACTTGATGAAAGCGCAGTGGAAGACACTTTAAAGAAGTTGGCCGGCAAGTTGCAAGTCTTTAAGCAGCCTAATGCATATGCTGCTGGAGTAACTGATGAGAACCAGCAAATTGTAAACGCCTATGGAAGCGAAGAAGCTTATAAGGAATTTCAGAGCAACTTTGATCCGACCAAGGATAGCACCGTCACCGTTAGCGCTCACGGCTTAATGGACGGCTACAGCGCGCAGATTATCAATCAGGGTGACAGCGAGGAGACTGGCTCAGGCTACGGCATTGGCAATATTTACGTCTCTGAGGAAAACCAGGCGGTACAAGCCCTGCAAGACGTCTATACCATGACCGCCTTAATGTGGCGCAACGAGTTGTTGGATATGAATACTCGCTTAGGCGAAATTCGTGACTCCGGGGCGGCCAACGGTGTGTGGGTGCGTCCTTACGGCGGTAATTTTGAGTACAGCGATCGCGATATGGAAGCTGATTTCTATGGCATTCAGCTTGGCTATGATCGTAATGTGGGCAATGGCTTTATCGTTGGCGGCGCTTTAAACTACACGCAAAGTGATCTTGACTATTATCATGGTACCGGTGATGGCTATGCTTTTGGCGCCAGCCTCTATGCCACTTATCTATTTGATAGTGGCTTCTACCTTGATACCGTTGCTAAGTTCGCGGTTATGCACAATGACAGCGATCTCAACTTCACCGTAGGCGACACTTCTTACAGCGGCTCGGCTGATTATCACTCAACTGCCGTGGGCGTATCCATGGAGCCGGCTGGAAGTTTGACATCTACGACGTGGGCTTCATTGAGCCGCAAGTGCAGGTTGCCTTTGGTCATATGAACTCTGATGATTTCAGTGTTGATAATTACAGCGTTGATACTGACAGCGTTAATACCATCTTAGGCCGCGCCGGCTTTAGAGCTGGCCTGAACTATCCTGACGGTTGGGGCTCAGTATATTTAACGGCCAGCGCCGTACATGATTTCGCCGGTGATGTAGACAGTCACATGTTCTTCTCTGACGGAAGCGATGAAGATGAGCTTCAAATTAGCGATGATCTTGAGGATACTTGGTATGAGTTTGGTATCGGCACTACCGTTAAGTTTGCTGATTCCTTCTACATGTACGGTAACTTTAAGACCGCTGATGGCGGCGACGTTGATATGCCGTGGTACGTAAGCGTTGGAGCGCGCTACACGTTCTAATAGCACTGTTTAAAATTCACTTCATTGTTAGTCCTGCCGCAAGGCAGGACTGTTGCCATAACGGACGGGATCTTAAATTTCCTTTTGCAGTCCACCCGTCTTCCCCTCGATTAATTAAGTAAGTTTAAGCAAGTTTCCCCGGCCATCGGCGTTCTTGGGGTGCGTAGCTTGCCATAAGTTCCATCCGGCCGGTGATAAGTGTAACGTGTCATTGCCATTTGCCGCAGATCTGCCTTAATGCTTGGACGCAAGCGCGGGTGCAGTTGCCCTCCAAGTGGGCGGGCATGGATGGGAGGCTTTGAATAAAACTAATCTCCACACTTAAGCAGTAGGGCGTAAGGATCCCTGGGTGGCTTTTGTAATGGCTGCTTACCTTGTAAAGGTGGCGGGGCAAAACTTAGGGCGCATAGGGGCGCGCATGGAGGTAGCGTTGCAGGGTTACGCGGGCTATGAAGGGGAATCAAAGATCCGCGGGGTGTTTTGCTTTAGGCACAAAAAGGGGGCCGCACGGGCCCCAAAATAACACTTTGTGAGGACATATAGTAAAGTGCTAATTTTGCTTTACTTAGTAAAGTCGATCTCCACCTTAAGCATATCAGCACCATGAGCTGCAAAGTCGGCAAAGGCCTGCGGTGCGTCATTGAAGGCATAGGTATTGGTGATGACCTTGGAGAGGTCAACCTTGCCAGAGGAGACTAAGTCAATTAAGTTGAGGAAGTCTTGCTTTAAGGCATTGCGTGAACCAAAGACGTTGAGCTCCTTCTTCTGCAAGAGGGTGAAGTTAAAGTCGAGGTTCTTCTTGCCCACACCAATTAAGACCACATTGGCGCCGAAGGCTGCGGCATCAATGGCAGCCTGGAAGGTCGACGGCAGACCCACCGCCTCGATGGAGACATCAAAGCCTTTGCCATTGGTGACCTTGGAGCAACGCTCTAAGAAGCTCTCCGGGCCATCATTTAAGATGCCACCGGCCAGACCAAAGGTCTCCACGGCATAGTTCATCTTCTTCTCGGCCACATCGGAGATATAGACCTCTGCGCCCTGGCTCTTGGCGGCGATGGCGGCTAAAGCACCAATGGTGCCCGAGCCAATGACTAAGACCTTATCACCGGCCTTGACCTTACCACGGGTCACGGCGCCGTGATAGGAAATGCAGAACGGCTCAATGGCAGCTAAGAGGTTAGGGGCTAAGCCCTTGCCATCATAGATACGCTCAATGGGCATGGTGATGTATTCGCTAAAGGCACCATCACGCTGGGCACCTAAGGTCTCATTGTGCTCGCAGCAGTTCACTAAGCCACGATCGCAGGAATAGCATGAGCCGCAGTTAAAGTACGGGTTGGCAGTAACGACCATGCCCTTCTTCAGATTAGGGGCATCACCCTTGATGTCGACGATCTCAGCGGAGAACTCATGGCCCGGAATACGCGGATAAGAGGCATAAGCAAAGGTGCCGCGATAGGTACCTAAATCAGAGCCACAGATACCGCCGCACAGGACGCGCAGCAGGGCCTCGCCTTCCTTAGGCTCCGGCATCGGAGTGTCAATAATCTGTACTTCAAAAGGCTTGGGGATAATAATCGTCTTCATTTTGATTTTCCTTCTCAATACGCTGCATCAAGTGGTAAATACTAAACTTCACTTTAAGGCAGCTCTAATGTTTAACTTTTGCCTGTTGCGCCTTCCCTGCACCACACGCTAGGTAGCGTCTGTGGTGCAGGTCCAGCTTTCATTGCAGTTATCAGTTTTGATTTTAGTCTTTACATCCTTGAAGCTTTACTTGCGCTCTTGCTTAGTAGATCAAGTTCACGAGACCCGTGGAGAAGGCCGGTACGAAGGTTAAGATCAGTAAGCAAACTATCAACAAGAGATAGAACGGCACTGCTTCCTTAATAAAGGTGCTCATCGGGCACTTGGTAATGGAGCAGGTCACGAACATCAAGGTACCCATCGGCGGCGAGAGTGCACCTAAGGCGAAGTTGAAGATCACCACCATGGCAAACTGAATTTCGTCAATACCAAAGTGCTTGGCCAGCGGGGCTAATAACGGCACCAAGATGATCATGGCGGCGTTACCTTCAATGAACATACCGACGATGAGCAGGAAGAGGTTGACGCACAGTAAGAATAGTACCGCGCTGTTTAAATGGGTAATAAAGAGTGAGGTTAAATACTGCGGTACACGCTCACGGGTTAAGATCCAGGCAAAGGCCGAGGCTGCGCCGATGATGAGCATGATGGAGGCGGAAGTTAATACGGTCTCCTTCATACCGGTGATCACATCCTTAAGATGCATCTCACGATAGACGGCACCTAACATCAGCGAGTAGATGATGGCCACGGCACCGGCTTCAGTCGGGGTGAAAGCGCCGATACGAATACCACCGATGATGATGACCGGCAAGCACAGCGGCAGGAAAGCACCCTTAAAGGTGGTCCAAATGCGCTTGGGGGAAGTATCCACCTTCACCGGGTTGCGATAACCGCGCTTGTAGGAGACAAAGCCTACTAAGAGCATTAAGGCTACGCACAGTAACAGGCCCGGGCCGATACCGGCGATAAAGAGCTTACCGATGGAGACGTTGGCAATCGAGCCGTAAATAATCATCGCGATCCCCGGCGGAATGAGCGGGGTGATGATGGCGGCGGTGGCGATTAAGACCGAAGCGAAGGCGTTGGAGAAACCACGCTTTCTCATCTCCGGGGCCAACATCTTAGCTTCCATGGCAGCGTCAGCTAAGTTGGAGCCAGACAGACCACCCATTAAGGTAGCCACCAGCACGGTCACGTGACCAATACCACCAATCACATTACCGACGATGGATTCGCAGAAGTTCATGATGCGCTTGGTCACACCGGTATAGTTCATGAACACACCAGCGCAGACGAAGAACGGAATTGCCAGTAGCGGAATGGACTGCGAGCCGGCAATAATACGCTGCACCAAGATGGCGGAGCTTAATTCCTGATGCATGAGGAAGTAGACCACGGCACCGCCTAAGATGGCGATAAAGACCGGCAACTTCATGAACAGGAAGACTAACAATAAGACGGAGCTTAAACCGACAGCTAAATCCATTTAGGCCTCCTTAGCACCGTCAGTGGCGGTGTCATCAGTGGACTTATGCTTAATGTAGCGTAAGTAGTGGTCGTAAGTGGTGGAGATCATCATGGTAATGCAACCTACCGGGATGACACCGTTGATGAACCACATCGGCACGCGCAGAATGGCGGTGGTCTTGTGGATCTTGAGCATCAAGGAGAGCAGATCGGCACCTAAGAAAAGCAGGTACACTAAAATGCCCATGACGATGACGTAGTTAATAATGGTCACCACCTTTTGTACGGCAGGCGGCATGATGTCAAAGACAATTTCCACGGCCACATGGCTGCCATAGCGGAAAGCGGCACCGGCACCTAAGAAGGTGATCCACAGGAAGCACCACAGTTGCACTTCCTCCGCCCACATGATGGGGCTTGATAACAGGTAGCGGAAAATCACGCCACCAAAGGTCACTGCAACTAAGACCGTAAAGGCGATACCGGCAAGTATCAGGTCTAAATTGCAGAGGATTTTGTTTTTATTCACAAACAACACTCCCGCTACCGGGTGGCAGTTTGAATCAAGCTACCCGGCAGAACTATTAACATTGGGTTTAAGTTACCGTCTGCTACGGAAGGTAAACGGCGACTGAGCCTAATTTAAGAATCTGAGCCTGCCTTTATGACCTTAAGAGGGGGATAAGTGCTTAAGACTCAGATAAAGTTGTTGTAAGTCTTTAAAAAACTTTTAAAAGCTCTTTAATTCCTCACAGGTTTGGACCAAGGCCTTATTTCATATTGGCCTTAACCGTCTCATAGAGGTTCGGGCTCCAGACTTTGGTGAACTCCGGCAGAGTGTAGAACTTGGCGGCAGCTTCCTTGAGTTGGGCCTTGAACTCAGGCGTCGGCTCAGTGATGGTGATGCCTTCGTCAGCAAACTTCTTTAACAGTTCCTGCTCGACCTGCTCTTGAATCTGGTTCTGGTAAGCACCGGCTTCATCGCAGCTTTCCTTTAACCACTTCTGCTGCTCAGCAGTAAGGGAGTTCCAGAAATCAACACCGACTACTAAGTTGGTGACGTTGTAGACGTGAGCATCTAAGAGCAGATACTTGGCCACTTCTTGGAACTTGCCGTTATAGAGCACAGCAAGCGGATTTTCCACACCATCAATGGTGCCCTGCTGAATGGAGGTGTATACCTCACCTAAGGCCATCGGGGTCGGGGTAGCGCCTAAGACTTCAAAGCCCTTCACCTGAATTTGGTTGGTCGGCACACGAATCTTTAAGCCTTGGAAGTCCTCAAGCTTAGTGACCGGGGAGGTGGTCAGAGTATGACGGGCACCATAGCGCCAGTCGGTGGACACGATATGAATGTGTGCCACTTCCTCAAGCTTCTTGGCCTGCTCTTGATACCAGGGGCTGGAATTGAGCTTGAAGGCCTGTTCCCAAGAGTCAAATAAGAACGGTCCGAAGACAATACCCATATCCGGGACACCACGGTCAGCATAGAAGGCGCCGTCGGTTAAGGTACTTACCGGCTCACCGGCGACCATCATATCCATGATGTCGTCCTTAGAACCTAATTGTGAAGACGGATACAGCTCGATCTTCATGGTGCCACCGGACTTCTGTTCCAGAAGTTCTTTCCACTTCTGGCAGCCTAAGTCAAACGGCTCACCGGGATGGTTTTCATAACCTACACGTAACACAATCGGCTCAGCAGCAGGAGCAGCGGCTGCGTTATCGGTAGAAGTGGAAGAGGCAGTGGTGCTTTCGCCACCGCAACCGGCCAGGGCTAAGGCAAAAGCCGCGGTCATAACAGTTAGAGTTTGCTTTAACATAAAGTAGTTCCTTGCAATGAAAAAAACTAATCCTCTATAAGCATTAAGTGTGCCAACTTTACAGGTAATAGTTTATATTATTGAAAATAAAACAAATATTAAAAAGAAGCAAGCGGCACGAAAAAACAGCGCTTTGTATCTTTGTTAAAATTTGAAACAATACGGGCAAAATGATGTTTTCAGTATGTTTATTTTTGAAACATAACTTGGTGATCTTTATCACAGAAAAAAGAGAAGATGTAAATTTTTTGGTGAAATTGGGCTTAAGTGGTGAAGCGTTGCACTTTGATGGGGTCGTGGCCTACTTTGGCATGCTAATAAACCTAAGATCTAAGTAGGCAAGGCTAAGGCGCAAAGGCCGGATATACGCCGTAGCCTTAAACTAAAAGAGTTTACCATTAAGCTTTAGCCCTTAAGCTTTTCTTCATTGCCAGTAAGCGCATTTAATTTGCGCCAAATGGTGGTGCGCGAGAGGCCGGAGATGGAGACCATTTCATTATTGCTGTGGTTTTTGGCCAGCTCGCGTAAATAAAGTTGCAAGACCTGCTCGGCACTAGCCTGCGGGGGCAGATGCAAGGTCATTCCCAAGGGGTTGTTGGTGTTAAAGTTGCTCACATTCGGATCGTCATTTTGCAAGCATTGCAAAACGGTGGCACGGCCGATATGGGGGCCGGCAAAGGAGCATACTTCCGCCACATTGCTAAGTTCACGCACATTGCCAGGCCAGGTATAGGCTTTAAGCAAAGCCGCGGCACTATCATCAATGGTGATGTCTTTGGGCGAGAGTTTTAATTTTTCGGAGACAAAGCGGGTAAAGAGCGGCAAGATGTCATCCTGGCGTTGACGCAGGGCAGGGATCTTAAGCTTGAGAACATTGATGCGATAGTAAAGATCATAACGGAATTTGCCCATTTGACAGAGCTGTAACAGGCTTTTGTTGCAGGCGCAGATGACGCGGATATCAAGCGGGATCACTTTGTCATCGCCCACACGCATGACTTCACGCTCCTGCAGGACACGCAAGAGTTGTGATTGCACCTCAAGTGGCAACTCGGTGATTTCATCTAAGAAGATGGTGCCACCTTGGGCTAGCTCAAAGAGGCCTTTTTTACCGGATTGGCGCGCGCCGGTGAAGGCACCTTCGACATAACCAAAGAGCTCGGAGGCAATTAAGCCCTCGGGCAAGGAAGCGCAATTTACTGACACGAAGGGCATTGTACTGCGTCGTGAGGCCTGATGAATGGATTGGGCAAAACCCTCCTTACCTGAGCCCGTTTCTCCAAAGAGCAAAATGGTAGAGTCTGAGCGGGCAAATTTGAGGGCTAAGGCCACCACCTCCTGCATGTCTTTGTCGACAAAAGTCAGATCATCAAAGCTTACCTTAGCGTAAAAGCCCTTGGCATAGTTGGCCACACGCATGGCCTTTTCTGATTGCTCAATGAAGCGCCCTTCTTGCAAAATTGCCACGATTTGGCCGCTATCTTGACTCAGTTTGGCCGTATGGAGTACCACCTGCCTGTCACCTAGATTAATGACATGGGGATGGCGATGGGTATCATTTAAATAGCGATCAAGGGGCGTGTGCCATTGCTCGGGCGGCAATTGGTCGAAGATGTGCCGGGCATTTTCATTAAAGTAAATAGGGTGATGCTCTTTATCAAAGATGACAATGCCTTCCTCTAAGGCATCAATTAAAGAGCGCAATTGCTCGACGGCTTGCTCACGTTGCGAAAAGCCGGCGTTAAAGGTTAGTGCCAAGGTAATGGAGGAGATAATGGACTCGGCGGCGGCATCAATAAAGCACGATTTAACCCCTTGCGCTTGGGCCGCCCGTACGGCAATTACGCATCCGGCGATACCGTCTGCGCCTCGGGCAATACATTCATTGACGGCCAGCTCAATGGCCGCCGCACTGACGCAAGGGATCACCTCCACGTTTAATTTGCCAAATTTTAAGGTTGAAGCGGCCAGACCAATGATGTTTTCATGGGTGATGACCGCTATCTTGATGCATCCTTTTGCGATAAGAAATTCGATGGCTTTGGAGATATCGGTAAAGGAAGCCGGAATATTGACCACGGTCTTATCAGGATAGCAACGCATCAGCTCCTTGGTGGTACCACCGCGGGAGATTAAGATCTTAGCCTCGGGATATTTGTAAACTTGGGCCGCTCCCACCTCGTCATTGCCGATGACGATAGGAAAGTCTACCTGCATCTTATGCATGACACGGCGGGCACGCTGAGCCATGGACTTAAACGGTGCCACAAAAAGAATTGACGAGATCATGTTTACTCCCGGTACTTGCGCTCATGCTTTGTAGCAAAAAGGCTGGTGCGCTTTAAGGTTAAGCTTTTGCCGGCTATAAAGCTATAGCTATGGATTATAACGAAATAGGCTACGGCGCGTGGCAGTGGGATTGGCAGGACGCTGGGTTTCGTTTTACCGCGCGGGGATGAGCAGGATAAATCCTGCAATCTCTTTTATCTAGGCTAGGCTTTAACGCAAATCTTCCGTAGCCTTGGGCGCAAGGGGCTTTTTTTAACAAAATTGCGCCGCAGGCTTAAGTTTTGCCGCCTGTTTGCACCTTAAGCCTTGTATAATTTTAGGAAAAACACAGCACTTTATTGGCCCTTACTTTTTGAGCACAGTTTGCATTAAGTGCCTGACCGCAGATGGGGATCGCAATCATGGCAAAAGATATCTATAACAAATTACTAAAAGATAAGCATGCCCCGCAGGGAGATCTGAAGAGTGACTTAAAGACCGCACTCTTTGTGGTTGCCTGTCTTAATTCCTTTAACATCCAGAATAAAAAAGCCACCAGCCAAATCCTACGTTATCAGTTACAGGCCGTAGGCTATGTCAACGAAAAGCCACTTGATATACAAGTCTGTCAGCAACTTTTAGATGAGCTGTGCGCCGAGGAGGCCTTGGTACGCATCGGGCAAGAATACGTGCGTAAGGCCTCGTTAAAGACGGCTACGGTTAAGGTGCGGGCGCGTAAAGAAAAGACCTATACGTGGTGGGATGGGAGCGATGAAGATTACCGTGTAGTGTTCTTTGTCGAAGATGAATTGGGCAATGCGTACGATCTGCGCTCCGAGCAAATTGTTTTGCCGGAGGATGAATTGACGGTACAGCTCTGCCCGGAAAAGAAATTGGCTTTCGTGCAGGAAATCGTCAATCCGCGGCGTTGTATCTTAGGTACCATCGGCTCGGCGCGCGTGCCACATCTGTTAACTGATGACTTTGCACTGCAGCCGTTTAACTTTATTTTCTCACCGGGCACCTTGGGTGAAGCCAAGCCTGGCAATGTGGTGATAGCGGAAATTCTCAAGCGCAAAAGCGATGCCATTGTGGTCAAGACGCGTGAGGTTATTCGTGATTTGGGCAAACTCAATCACATCATTGTTCGTGCGGTACTTAGTAACAATATTCCCAGTGCTTGGCCGCACAATATGCAACGAGCGCTGTCACGCATCCCCGATACGGTAAGTAAGGACGATTGGGCCGGTAGACGCGATTTACGTGAGCTTCCCTTAGTGACCATCGATGGTGAAGATGCACGCGACTTTGATGATGCGGTCTATGCCTATAAACAAGACTCCGGCTTTAAGTTATTTGTCGCCATTGCCGATGTGTCCTACTATGTGCGCCCGGGAACGGTGCTTGATAAGGAAGCCATTAACCGTTGCAACTCGGTCTATTTCCCCAATTACGTCATTCCGATGTTGCCGGAAAAACTGTCCAATGGCATTTGCTCGCTCAATCCGGAAGTTGATCGCCTGTGCATGGTGTGTGAGCTTAATATTTCCGACAAGGGCTTAATTGAAGGTTATGAGTTCTACCCAGCGGTGATGAACTCTCATGCCAGACTTACCTATACCGAAGCTTGGCAGATGATTGAGCATGGCACCACCAATATTCCGGAGCATGAGCCGGTCATCGAGCACGTTAAGGTCTTGCATGAGCTCTATCAAGCCTTTGCGGCAGCTCGCGATGCCCGCGGTGGTTTTGCGGTGGAAAGTGAGGAAGTGCACTTTGTCTTTAATGAAAATTTACGCGTGGTAGGTTTGACCCCGGTGGTGCGCAATGATGCCCATAAGATGATTGAGGAATGCATGATTGCCGCCAATGTGGCCGCAGCTTCCTTTATTGCCGCCAATAAGGCTCAAACGCTTTATCGCGTGCATGCCAAACCGTCGGTAGAAAAGCTGGACAAATTAAATGCAGCCTTAGTGCGCTTTGGGCTTAAGTTACCCGGCGGTGAGACTCCGACCCCGCAGGATTACAATGCTTTTTGTCATGCCACGGAAAAACGTCAGGATGCCCAACTGCTGGGGCAATTGTTACTGCGCTCCATGTCCAAGGCCGAATACACTCCGGAGAATATCGGGCACTTTGGTTTGGCCTTAGAGAAATACGCTCACTTTACCTCCCCCATTCGTCGTTATGCCGATTTACAGTTACATCGTGCCATTAAGTTCTTGTTAGAAAAGAAGCAGTCCCCCGCGACGCGTGGCAAAATAGGGGCACGCTCATACAATAAGAGTGAGCTCTTAGTCTTAGGTAAGCGCTGTACCGAGCGTGAAATTGCCGCCGATCACGCCGAGTTTGATGTCGACAATGAATTAAAGTGTCTGCTCGTTAAAGATCATGTCGGTGAAATCACTCAAGGCACGATCAGTGCGGTGACGCACTTTGGCGTCTTTGTGCATTTAGATGATTTCTTGGTCGATGGTCTCATCTTCATTGGCAATATCAGTGGTAATTTGGTCAGCTTGAATGAGCGGGAACAGACTGTAAGTACCGGACAACTTACCCTACACATCGGCGATAAGATCCAGGTGCGCATCGCCGCAGTTAATGTCCCGGAGCATAAGATTGATCTTTTCCTGGCCACACCCCGTGAAATGCGGAAATTGGAGCAGGTGCAGCGTAGCGATATCTTTGTGGATAAGAGCACTACGCCCGATGTGCGCTCCCAAACCGATCCGCTCTTTGATTCCATTGCCGACCTTTTAGGCGGCGCCATCCCGGAGCAGAAGAAAGGGCAGGGTGGCACGGCAGCTCCAGTCGATAAGCGTCAGGCGCAAAATACCGCTATCTTAGAAAAGGCGGCAGCTAAGTTGGCATCTGCAAGTCCTACGCCTGAAAGCGCCCCCGTAACAGGCAATGCTGGCAATACGCCCACTGCTGAGGGGGATGGTGACACGGCCCCTTTAAGTAAGTCGGCCAAACGGCGCAATCGGCGTAAGCGTGCGGCGGCTGCGGCAGCGTCCCAAGCTACGCTTGATAGCAGCATGGATAGCTCTGCAGTTGCTACCTCTGCTGATATGGCGGTAAACGCAGGGGCAAGTGCTGATAAGAGTGCACCGCAGGCTATATCAACTGACCAGGCACGCCGTGCGCCCAAGGCCACCGCGGCTACAGCGCAAGCTAAGCTTAAGGGTAAGACCTTAGCAGACTTAATGGCAGAGATGAATGCCACGCAGTCAACGGAAGATTATGCTGCGACCTATGGTAACCCTCAGGTCAAGGATGAAGACTTTGCCTCTGAAGGGGAGCAAGTAGGCTCGGTAATGGCTTTTTCTGCCGCCGCACAAGAGCCTGCTTTCCAAGAAAGTGACAGTAAGGCGCAACCTAAGGTAGCAAAATCCAAAAATCGCAAGGGCAAAAAGACGGCAAGCACGATAAAAGATACGGCGCTTGCCGAGGCTACCGCCCAAGCAAAGGCAGCGGATGCTTTAGCGCCAAGTGCAGAGCAAGAGCCAACTTTAACGTCAAGCAGCGATAATGCTAAAACACGGCGTAAGCAGAGTAAGCGTACTATCGCGCAGCAATTTGCGTCTTCCTATGCAAAGGCTTTGCCAGAAGATGCGTCTTTAGGGGATGCGGCGCCTGTGCCGGCTACTAATGTGACGCCAGAGCCGACAGCGGACGCCTATGAAGCTGAAAGTACCGGCAAGAGTCGGCGTAAGCATAAGAAAAAGGCGCAAGCATCAAGTAACGGCAAAGCGCTTACTTTAGGCGATCTGATTGCCAGAGGGGCGTTGCGTTATGATCCGACCATGGAAGATACAGGTGGGGATAGTAAGCTTCACTTAGCACCTGAAAAGTTTACGCCCATATCATCAGCGCAAGCTACAACGGGGGCAAGTGGCGCTGACGGGCAAGTGGCCGGCAGTGGTACTAGCGATTTTATGGCAAGTGATGCTAGACTCAACGACTTCTTGGCGGATGAAGACAGTGCCACGGCAACTGTAGAGAGTACGCCGGAACGCAATGTTGCGCCGCAATTCTTTGGCCTTAATTTAAAGCAGATAACCAAGGCTTTAAAACGCACGAAGAAGGATAAGGACGCTAAGGGCAAAAAGGCTAAAGATAAGGCCAAGAAAGCCAAAGACAAGGCGAAAAAGAAGAAAGCTAAACATAAGAAAAAGGAAGCATAATGGTTAATAAAACTAGAAGCTCTACCCGTGAGCTGTGCTATGGCATCAACGCCGTAGAAACTGCATTGCAGCAAAGCCCTGAGCTTATCTTAAATGCCTGGGTACTAAAAAGCCGCGTGGAGGATAAACGCATTGCCAAGCTTTTAGATGGCCTGAATGCCTGTGGTGTGCATGTACAATTCCCGCAACGCCACTTCTTAGATGAAAAGACTGAAGGTGGGGTGCATCAGGGAATTGTGCTGGAGTTACGTGCCCGCCCGCCCAAAAATGAGCATGATTTGGAAGATGTGTTAGACAGTCCGGACTTTAATGCTCAGCAGGCGCTCTTTTTAATCTTAGACGGGGTCACCGATCCGCATAATTTGGGTGCTTGCATGCGCTCGGCCTGGGCGGCGGGGGCTTTAGGGGTGATTGTGCCGCGCGATAAGTCTGCTCCGCTCAATCCGGCGGCGCGTAAAGCCGCCTCGGGGGCGGCGGATGTCTTGCCCTTATATGCGGTGACCAATTTGGCGCGCGTCCTCGATAAGCTCAATGATGCGGCCTTTACCATTGTGGGCCTGGCCGGTGAAGCAGAGCAAAGTCTGTATCAGTGCAATTTGCAAGGTCCCGTGGCTTTAGTCATGGGCTCGGAGGAAAGTGGCATGCGCCGTTTAACGCGCGAAAAGTGCACGGCTCTTGCCAAGATCCCAATGGCGGCAGGCGTAGAGAGCTTAAACGTCTCGGTCGCGGCGGGAATTAGTTTGTTTGAGGCGGTACGGCAACGTCTGCCACAAGCTTAAGCCAAGATAAAACGCCGCCGTCATAGATTGTCGGCGGTGTAACCATGCCAGTGACCAGATCAGCACAGACACCGCTACTGTGTCCGTTTTTTGCTATTTGGTGGTGGGGGAAAAGAGACTCGAACTCATACACCTAGGGTGCCAGAACCTAAATCTGGTGCGTCTACCAATTTCGCCATTCCCCCAGAGAAAAGAAATCGCAAAAAATGGATGGGGTGGCTAGTGGGGCTCGAACCCACGACAACTGGAATCACAATCCAGGACTCTGCCAACTGAGCTACAGCCACCATGACAGTAAAGGAGTATTGATTAACACTGGCGCGTCCTGAAGGAGTCGAACCTTCGACCCACGGCTTAGAAGGCCGTTGCTCTATCCAACTGAGCTAAGGACGCTCCAAAGCTGAGACTCACACAGCTGGTCGGTGATAGAGGACTTGAACCTCCGACCCCTTCGTCCCGAACGAAGTGCGCTACCAGACTGCGCTAATCACCGAACTGTGTAATCAACGGGTGCAAATGATACAGAGATCTCACCAAATCGTCAAATGTTTTTTGCAAAAAGTAGGGGTGTTTTGGTTATATACATGAAATTTAAATAAATTATATGTAAAGCCTAGAGTTCGTGAACTACCCATCTGATAAAGCTAATGGGCGTATCCGGCTTTGCAAAGTCTTCAAGCTCTTTACCGGCTTTAACTTTGGCGCGCTTCCACCTAGGGGACAGAGCGCCACTTGTTGCTATAGCCGCATTCCTGCTGCAAACATGGAGTAATTTTTTTGCCGGCTAATAGGGCATACACTGTCTAAAAGACCAGATAAAAATAAGACTTACGGTCAGCACTAGCCAGCTAACGCAGGCCAAATTTACCGCCCATGGCAATGGAATGCCGGCTGCCGCAAGTAGCCCATACAGGGCAAGCAGGCGCAAAAAATGACAGACATTGAGCACATGTAGCGGGTTTTTTAAGGCAAAGGTCAATTGTCGTTTACAGCTGCGGGCACAGCGCCAAGAGCATAGGCCCACCATGATAAGGCCGGGTATTAAACCTATTAAGGTGCCGCCTAGGGTAATGAGGGCACTCCAGCCTAGGATGGTGAACATGCCATCCTCCATCCCGGGGCTGATGCCACCACGGCTTAACAGGCTTAATCCCTGCTCGTAAAGCGTAAGCGGGATGATGGTCATATCGCTCACGGCCTGCAATTGCCTACTTAAGATGGCAAAGGCATCCTGCTTACCACTTGCGGCAATAACATTAAGTAAGATAAGCCCGCCGATAAAGGCGAGGGTAAATAAAAGCGCCATCACTTGGCGCAATTTAAAGAGTAGCAACATGTTTTATTTCTCCTAAGTGATGTTTGAGGGCCAAACTAGGCCGCCAAAATTTAGCTTTCAGCGCGGTGGCTTAAGCTCCTTCCTTTTGCGCTGACGGGGCAGTGAAATGCAAACGCGGAATTTGCCCCTTGATGATGCGTCCATCGCCCAAACGGGCGATATAGTGCAGATTTTTAAGATTGGCAAGTAGCGCCGGTGGGGCTAGGGGAATGGAGTGATAGTCCACACTTTTATTGCCGCCATAGGTTAAGGTGGCGGTGAAATCTTCACTATAGTTGATGCCATAGGAGATGTCTTCACTAGGCACCTCGGGAAAAGAGGCCGCTACCGCGCGCGCACTGTCTTGATCCAACAGGCGCAGGCTAATTAAGGTATTACAATTGGCCAAGACCTGTTGTGCTCCGCTCTCGGACAGGCGTGAGCGTAAGTCGGCGGCACTTTGGGTGGCTAAAGTTAAGGCAAAGCCACAGCTACGGCCTTTGTTTAACAATTGCACCGTACTTTCATCAATGATTTCCGCGGCCTCATCGATAAAGACATTAATGCGCGGTAGCGTTGCAACACTTACTGGTGCCGCGGCATCCATGGTGGCGTCTAAGGCTCCACTTGGACCTGCATTTAAATGAGGTGGGGCTGCCTGTAGGTTGGGGATGTCATGCGGATGCAACGGATCGTAGGCCGCTTGAGCCTGGGCTTTATCGCTTTTGAGCTTGGTAAAGAGATCGTGTTGCCGTGCGGCATTGGTCTGCCCGGCCAAGGCGCGCAGATCGGCCATCAGCAATTTGCCTAAGTTGGCGCCTAAGACGGCGTCACTTAAACACGAAAGCGCTACATAGAGGATTTTATGCTCGTTGACCAAATCACTTAAGGAGCTGGCACTGCGCGCGGTACTAGACAGCAAGTCGGTGAGATCGGCCATGGTCAAAAGATTGAGCAAGGGCTTGAGTGCGGCAGTGACCTTGGTGTAGTAGTCGGCATCTAAGCGTGTAATATCAACCACGGCAAAGAAGTCCGGGTTTTTCTGCACATAGTTATGTTTGCACAGCCAATGGTAGAATTTCATGAGATGGTCAACCTTAAGGCTCTTTGCGGCACTACTACGCGGGCGCCCGCGGGAGCGGGGCGGATTACTCTGGGCAATCTCCTGCAAAATGGCCGCAGCATCACCACTGGGATCGCTTGCTTGAGAAGTAGGCACGTTTTTGCCATGCAATCTTTGCCAAAAGACGGTTACCTCTTCACGGTTTAATTGTTGTTGTAACTTATCTAAATATTCCTCGAGCCCCAGCAAGAAATTGTCATGATGCCCGGTGATTTGCCGCAGCGCTTCTAAGGTTATGGGCTTACCTTGGAGACTTAATAAGGCCACGGCGGCACAAATGGCAGTTTGCACATAAGCCTTAAAGGTCATGCTTTGCCCAGTACTGGGGAGCGAGGCGGTTAAACGATCAGCAATTTCACTGGCACGATTAAAGCGACTTAAGGGATTTAATTGCACAGTGGAGCCGGCTCCGGATAAATCAAGAAACTCAAGTTTGGCCGTCAGCCCCAAGCACAGCGCCGCTTGCCGCACTTGCTCCATTAAGACCGTATCGGATTTGGGGTCTAAGATCACCACGCACTCCCGGCGCATAAGCGCTTGGCCAATCAGCAAGGCCAAGAGCGTACTCTTGCCCGATCCGGTGGTCCCAAAGATTAAGGTATGTGAAGTTAAATGGTCAGTGGGCAAAAAGATAGGTTGTAAGCGATCGCGCCCTAAGGCATGGATTACGGCACCGCGCGGATAGTTAAAGAAACTTGACGGCTCCTTGGCCAAAAAGAGTTGCTCAAAGGCATTTAAATGTGCCGCATCCCAGACATAGCCTTCCCCCAAATAGACGGCCTGACGCAATAGTGGCAGTAAGGGCGCTCCGGCCTGTTGCCAATAGATTTCCTGACTAAAGCTCTCTTGTTGTATGCCATCCTCTAGCGCTTGAAGGCAGGACGCTTGCGCGCTTTTTTCTGCTAGCGTGGTGATAAAAAGCTTTAATAAGTGCGCCAAGTTTAGCTGGGGAAAATCCTTTGCGGTGGCAAAATACGCCTTTTCGGCGCTTAGCTTCAGTCCATGGCGGATAAGCGGCAGACTTAATATCAGGCAAGAGAGCGCTAGTAAATAATAGGCTGGGGCAGCGGCGCCTAGCGCCAGTACGCTTAAGCCTAGGCTACTTAAGGCACAATATTTTAAAGTTGGGGTGATGGCGGCATCACTGCGCACAAAGGCCGGTAAGGGATGAATGGTCGCTAACTTTAAAATACCTGCGTTGCCTGCAGCGCTAAGATAAAGTTTAGTACGCCGCCCTAAGGCGTAAAGCGCTTTCCAGAAGGCAAGTGCGGCGCTTTTAGCTGTCGGTATGGCACTTGAGATAAAAGAAGAGTGGGGCATAAAAACTTCCTTTTAAGTATGTACAAGGCGCTAATTGTTGGCTGTTTGGGGGTGGGAATTTTGCCGAAGCTTAATGCTGTAGCCTGCATACAGTCGGTAAGTTGCCCCTGTAAATGTAAGGACTAGCATGGCGGCATAGCGTTTTATCTGCAGGCAAGTAGCGTCTTTTGTCGGCATCCACAATGCCCTAAAATTTACCGTGCTTTTAAGGCCGGGGATCTCGTGCTTGGCTTCAGGACTTATCATTAGCAGTCTATTTATAAGTAGGGCACTTAATTTGCTTTTCATGGCTCTCTCCTGTGGGGGCAACACCGTGTAAAGACGGCGAAAAAATTTTATAAATACCGCCTGCGGGCAAACTTTCCTTATCTTGCAGTCAGGCCTTATCCTTCCCACGCTGGCCACTTATTGCTTACATTCCGTGGTCACTACGGTGATCGTGGAGTGTGGTTGCGGGGGATTAGGCTTTGTTTCCTCGCTTACAGCCTGGGCCTTGGCCTCGGAGCTTTCCTTTTGGCTACTGCTTGAGGCGCGCTTGGAGGTCACCGCAGCGGGGGTAGTTTTAGTTGGACGTAAGCTAACCGGCGCGCTTGATGCCGCTAGGTCGCAAGTGTCCGCCGTCCTTGGCGAGGCGGACATTGCCTGGGGTGGTGGTGCCGTTGGCGTAACCCTTGCCGGGGGCGGCAGATCGTGGTCGTTAAGATCCCAAGGGGCAGGGGAGGTTGCGGTTTGAGGCTGTTGTGGCGGCGTAGCATAAGTTTGACTTTGTTCTGCTCCCGCATAAGCATAAGGCGCGGAAGTTTGAGCTATATCCGGTGCATAGTCATCCTCAGCCTGTTCCTGGAGCGTAGCGTTACAGACAAGGCCCAGGGCCACGATATGCTCACGCGTAAGGGGGATGATGCTTTTATACAGCGGTTGGAAGGAGTAGCCCGGCGGTTTTAATTGCTCCGCGTTTTCCTCTGCTGTCGCGTTCTTAGATGGCAAATAGGAGATAAGGACACTATGGGGACATAAAGCTCGCCGTACGCATGCACACCAAGATAAAAAACTACTTGGCTTGGGGCCCCACAGCATTAAGATGCGCGGCAGGCTTAAGACCATGGCATTTAAAGGATCTTGCTGTGTTTCTTGTTTCTGATGATGGGCAATAATATCGGCTACGGGGTCGGCCTTTGCGCCTAGGGCTAAGCATTCGACACAATACTGCAAATCACCTAAATAACTTTGTGGCAAATTGATGATAATGCCCTCAATGAACAAGAGCTCATCTTGTAAATAAATGCAATACCACAGCCGTGCACGAAAACGTCCGGCGATTGGCATGACGCCGCAGGTGCGCAAAGCCTGTAAGAGGGTAGGGGCCGGGGCATAATTGGCATCTCTTTGCTGGCCAAAGTAAGCACTATAGTACTGACTGAGGGTTAAGAGCAGGGGCGACCATTTGGTCAGCAAGAGCCCTTGCGTGGTGTATAGCACTCCATAGGGCAGGGCCATCCCATTAAAGTTAATCTTTTGTAGCAGGGTAATTAAGGTGCAGCTTACATAGGTGGGAATATCAAGTTGATATTTAAGCGCCTGCCTAGTTGCACTTACCGCCTCGCGGTCGGCCGTATTTATCAGCGCAGTATAGAGGGCTTTGCCCGCCCCGTAGCGGGCCCATTGCTCTTCATAATGCAGATTTATGCCCAGGCCTTGCCAAATGTATAGTTGTATGCGCTGTAACTGTAGCGCCAAGACCGGATCGGCCAAAGGCTGACTATGTTGTTTACCACGTCCTGACACGAAGCTGACAAAAAAGAAGGGGGTGGCGCTTGTTTGCAAGAGATCTTGCATGGTCTCCTCGCCAGGTCTAAAGACGCGCTCTTCATCGGTGGTGATATACATGTCGGTGATAAGCTTGCCCACATCGTGCAGGAGGCCTTGCATCACCATATAGAGCATCACCCGTCTACTGTCCATGGGCGCTAATTGGTGGCTGCGCATCCGCGTGGCAGCGACGGCATTAGTGGCGGTTAAGAGTGAGTGATGAAGCAGGCCACAAAAGGTGGCATCATGATTGCCCTCAGAGGCCGGGGGCATTAAATGCCGGTCAAAGAACTCATTGCTACAGCGTAATTCATGCTTTAAGTCCTGCACCTGCTGTAAACAGGCTGCCAGGCAGTCTAGAGCGGACATACTAAGATAACAAAAGGCGCCTTTTTGCGTCAGGGTACAGACGATACGGCAATTACTATTTAATTGCGGCAGGAGTGGATAGGGCAGGGCCGCGTTGGGCACCGTGGCGACGGGATGATGGCACTGTGCTTCAAGTTGGGCTGCCATGGTGCGCAATAAGTCAATGCGCCGCCGTATCGTCCCGCGGGCATGGGGACCGTATAGTTTGGCATAATGGCTTACGGCCGTTAAGGTGGGGACTTTATTTAAGGTGGGGTCAAGATTAAGGCTTTGCACAGCCTCATGGACTTGATCCCAGCCATCAGCAGACGGCGTGGAGCTTTGCTCCTTATCCTTACGAGAAGCGGAGGCGGAGTCCTTATGTAGCAATTGCTGCGTGAGGCTGAAAAGTTGCTTAAATGCCGACATGAAGCCCTCGTAATGCCTGGTTTAAACTTTGGGATGTGCCTGTCTTTACTCTAGCGAAAAATTTTTAAAAGGCGGCTACAAAGATCTACCCAAAAAGGGTAGAAAAAACGTGTCGCGAGCCCAAATGAGGGGGACTTAAAGCTGCCCCTAAAGTTAAATTTGGCTTAAAAGCTGCCCTAAAAGTGTTAACTCTCAAAAAGATAGACTTATTACCTGCAGCAACAAAAACTTGGTCTTATTTAAGTCAAGCGTAAGCGGTGCTGGGTGGTAAGGTGGAACACTTGCTCCCCTATTTAGTGGCCAGGTTTAAGGGTGGTTTTGTCAGTCAAGGAGCCTTAAGCGCCTTGCGCGGGCGTTTTAGGTCAGAGGGGGATAAATAAGCGCAAAAGAGCGGTGAAAAAGCTTGCATTGCGCTTGAAAATGTATAAAATGGGCGCACTCAGTAACGCAGGTTAAATCCGCGTTAGCTTCCTTGTCTTGAAATTTTACTGAGGTTTTAAGACTTTTAACCGTAAGGGGCATTTATTTCATGCGTCACTACGAAATCGTATTCCTGGTGCACCCTGATCAGAGCGATCAGGTTCCGGGCATGATCGAGCGCTACAAGGGCGAGATCGAGAAGTCGGGCGGTAAGATTCACCGTCTGGAGGACTGGGGCCGCCGTCAGCTGGCTTATCCTATCGAGAAGATTCACAAGGCTCACTACGTGCTGATGAACGTTGAGGCTGAGCAGGAAGTGATCGATAGCATCGAGAACAACTTCCGCTTCAACGATGCCGTGATCCGCAACTTAATTCTGCGCACCAACGGCCCGATCACTGAGCAGTCTCCGATGTTAAAGGCCCGCGAAGAGCGCCGTGCCCGTGATGAAGAAGAGCGTCGTCCGCGTTCTAAGTCCGACATCGATGTTCCGGTAACCGAAGAGGCTCCTGCTGAGGAAGCAGAAGCTCAGGCAGCTGAATAAGGGAGAGCACGATAAATGGCACGTTATTTCCATCGCCGCAAGTTCTGCCGTTTCACCGCAGAGGGCGTGACCGAGATCGACTACAAGGATGTTAACTTATTAAAGAATTACATCACTGAGTCCGGTAAGATTGTTCCTAGCCGTATCACCGGCACTAGCGCTAAGTATCAGCGTCAGCTGGCTACCGCCATCAAGCGCGCTCGCTTCTTAGCTCTGTTGCCTTACACCGATTTACATAGCCGTTAATTTTCTGCGGACTAGTAGGAAGGAATTTCAATGGAAGTTATTCTGTTAGATAAGATCGGCCATTTAGGCGGTCTGGGTGACAAGGTTAAGGTTCGCAACGGCTTCGCTCGCAACTACCTGTTACCGCAAAAGAAAGCCGTTATGGCTAACAAGGAAAACTTAGCTAAGTTCGAGGAGCAGCGTGCTCAGCTCGAGGCTAAGATTGCCGCTGAACTGCAGGCCGCTCAGGATAGAGCTGCTGCTTTAGAGAAGATTGCCACCGTTACCATCACCGCTAAGGCCGGTGACGAAGGCAAGCTGTTCGGCTCTATTGGTACTCGCGATATCGCCGAGGCCTTAACCAATGCCGGCTGCGAGATCCACAAGTCTGAAGTCCGTCTCCCGGAAGGCGTTTTACGCTCCACTGGCGAGTACGAGATTACTCTGCAGTTACATCCGGACGTTAAGACCGTCATCAAGTTAGTGATCGCCGCTGAGTAATCAGTAGCAACGCTTACTTAAAGCAAAACGGGGCCTGAGTGCCCCGTTTTGCGTTTGGGGGTAGGTAAAATTTTCTTTGCCACCTCGTTAGCATGCAAAATGCTGATGGCCATACCGAAGATTTGTGCATTAGCTCAGGCAGTACGTTACTGCTCATACACTGCGGGCTACTATACATGCGCTGATGGGGGCGGCAATACAAATTTAGCCTCCTTAAGGTGATATCCGGGGCTTCTGTAGCCGGTTTTCGCTGGCAGCTTAAGGTTTTCTCTAATTTACCATATACCGTGGTTAACTTAATTTATGGTTAACCATAGGGTTCGACTGCAACATTACAGACACAGTTTGACTTAGCTTGCTTTGGTAGGTCTGGGAAGTGTGGTTTAGGGACTGTCGATGGTGGAGGATAACGGGATCGAACCGATGACCTACTGAATGCGATTCAGTCGCTCTCCCAACTGAGCTAATCCCCCAAGAGGAGTTTGAGTTAGGTTGTGGTGGCCAGAGACGGAATCGAACCGCCGACACGGGGATTTTCAATCCCCTGCTCTACCGACTGAGCTATCTGGCCTTGAAGACGGGGCACATTAAACCATGCCACAGCAAAGCTGTCAAACAATTTTTAAAAAATTTTTAGGAAAATTTAATAATTCTTTGATTTTGTGAAATTTTATTTTTGGATGGGGCAATGCTTGGGTAAAGTGGGGGTGGCGGTAGCGGTTTTAAGCCCCAGAGGGGGATAAGTGCCGGGGCGGGCAAGTACGGGATAAGCTCCTGGTGCGGGTAATTTTTCTTTCTTTTTTAAGCCATACTGACTTTGGCAGTGTATACTTCACCTCCGTATTCGGACAGCGTGCGGCGTGCGGTTTGACCAGAGTCGTCATCTGGCATTGGTTACGCCGTGGCAGCTGAGATTTACTTTCTAAATGAGGACCTTAAGGTGCGCAGTAAGCACCGTTGGTTTTTTTATTATGCCTAAAATTACTCTTCCTAACGGCGCGGTCAAAGAGTTTGATCACGCAGTCTCCATCAGTGAAATTGCTCAGAGCATTGGCGCGGGTTTAGCCCGTAATTGTGTCGCCGGTCGTGTGGATGGCGTGTTACATGATGCCTGTGATTTAGTCGACCACGATGCCAAAGTTGAGATTGTCACTCCGCAGGAAAAAGACGGTATTGATATCATTCGTCACTCCTGCGCCCACCTCTTAGGTCATGCGATTAAAGAGCTGTGGCCGGAGACGCAGATGGCCATCGGCCCGGTGATTGAGAACGGTTTTTACTATGATGTCGATCTGCAGCACAAGCTTACCGCTGAAGACATGGAAAAGCTTGATGCTAAGATGCATGAGCTAGCTAAGACTGATTACACCGTCGTCAAGGAAGTGGTGGATTGGCAGCGCGCCTATGACGTGTTCACCGAGCGTAATGAGCCTTACAAGAAGCTCATCTTAGAGGAGAACATCGATAAGAATGATCATCCGGCGCTGTATCACCATCAAGAATATATCGATATGTGCCGCGGCCCGCACGTGCCGCATATGGGCTTTTGCAAGCACTTTAAGTTAACCCACTTTGCCGGTGCCTATTGGCGTGGCGACTCTAAGAACAAGATGTTACAGCGTATCTATGGTGTCTGCTTTGCCACCAAGGATGAGCT
The DNA here is from genome assembly GCA_018883895.1 of Candidatus Anaerobiospirillum merdipullorum. Classification (GTDB taxonomy): domain Bacteria; phylum Pseudomonadota; class Gammaproteobacteria; order Enterobacterales; family Succinivibrionaceae; genus Avisuccinivibrio; species Avisuccinivibrio merdipullorum. Next base: position 3,031 of record JAHLFG010000084.1, on the reverse strand, counting down.
GGCCTCTTACTTAAAGCGTCGCGAGGAAGCTGCCAAGCGCGATCACCGCATTCTGGGCAAGAAGCTTGACTTATTCCACTTCCAACAGGAAGCTCCGGGCATGGTGTTCTGGCACAATGACGGTTGGACCATCTATCGCATCATTGAAAACTTCATGCGTGAGATGCTGCACAAGTATCACTACATTGAAGTAAAGACCCCGCAGATCATGGATCGCGTGCTGTGGGAGCGCTCGGGTCACTGGGATAAGTATCAAGAGAATATGTTCACCACCTCATCGGAAAATCGTGACTATGCGATTAAGCCGATGAACTGCCCGGGTGCTATTCAGATTTTCAATTCCCGTACCCGCTCTTATCGCGACTTACCGATTCGTATGGCCGAGTTTGGTAACTGCCACCGCAATGAGCCGTCTGGCTCCTTACACGGCCTGTTACGTGTCCGCGCCTTTGAGCAGGACGATGCCCACATTTTCTGCACGGAAGATCAGATTATGCAGGAAGTGTCTGACTGCATCGCCATGGTCTATGACGTCTACTCCAACTTTGGCTTTAACAAGGTCGATGTAAAGCTCTCTACCCGTCCGGAAAAGCGCATTGGCTCGGATGAGATTTGGGATAAGGCTGAGGCTGATTTGAAGCTTGCTTTAGAGCAAAACCACCTTGAGTACGAGTTACAACCCGGTGAAGGCGCCTTCTATGGGCCGAAGATTGAGTTTACCTTACACGACAGCTTAGATAGAGCCTGGCAGTGTGGTACCGTGCAGTTAGACTTCTCGCTGCCGGCTCGTCTTGATGCCCACTATATCGGCGAGGACAATCAGGAACACACCCCGGTGATGATTCACCGCGCGATGTTAGGCTCCATTGAGCGTTTCTTAGGTGTGCTTACCGAAGAGTTTGCCGGTTCCTTCCCGACTTGGCTTGCTCCGGTACAGGCGGTAGTGATGAACATCACCGACACTCAAGCCGCTTATGCCAAGCAGGTAGCCGATAAGCTTGATGAAGCCGGCATTCGCGTGCGCACCGATCTGCGTAATGACAAGGTGGGCTTTAAGATTCGTGAACATACCTTAATGCATGTACCTTACATGTTAGTCTGCGGTGACCGTGAGGCCGAGCAGGGTAAGGTGGCCGTGCGTACCCGTAAGGGTGAAGATTTAGGTGCGATGCCGCTCGAGGACTTGATCCAAATGATTAAATCGGATATTATGAGCCGCAAAATTGCACCTGCCACGCAGGGCAAGTAAGGTTTGAAGAAAATGAAGCACCCGAGGTAAACATGAGGGTGCTTTGTTTTGCTTTTTTTGATTAGCTTTTTGCGAGGATACTACTATCAACAACGCCAAGAAGACCGGACGGATGCAACCCAAGGTCCGGGTAAACGGGGATATTAGATGCCGTGAAGTGCGTCTTTTAGATCAGGACAATGAGCTTATCGGTGTTATGCCGACGGCTGAAGCTCTGCGTCGGGCCGAAGATGCGGGAGTAGATTTAGTTGAGATCAGCCCCAATGCGGCTCCGCCCGTGTGCCGTTTGATTGAGTACGGCAAGTATCTTTACGAAAAGAGCAAAGATCAGAAAAAGAAGAAGCAGAAGGTTGTGCAGGTTAAGGAAATCAAATTCCGTCCTGCCACTGACGAGGGCGACTACCAGGTTAAACTACGCAACCTAGTACGCTTCCTCGAAGACGGCAACAAAGCCAAGGTTACCTTGCGCTTCCGTGGCCGTGAGATGGCACATCAGCATTTAGGCTTAGATGTGCTCAAGCGGGTAGAGAATGATCTCTGCACCGTGATGGGGATTGCTACGGTGGAATCGGCTTCCCGCGTGGAAGGTCGTCAGGCCACCATGGTCTTAGCCCCCAAGAAGAAATAGCTTCAGGGAAACAAGTGTCAAGATGCCGTGGTTTGCATGGCATCTCGTCCTCCTGCGGCTTAAATTAACAGCAATTAAATGCGGAGTATATTAAATGGCTGGTAAAGTTAAGGTCAAAATGAAGACCGATAGAGGCGTAGCCAAGCGCTTCAAGAAGACTGGTAGCGGTCACTTCAAGTGCCGTCATCAGAACCTGCGTCACATCCTCACTAAGAAGACCCGTAAGCGCAAGCGCGCACTGCGTGAGATGACTTACGTGCATACTTCTAATCTGCGCGCCATTATGCGCCAGCTGCCTTACGCTTAATACTGGAGGATTTGACAAATGGCAAGAGTAAAGCGCGGTGTTACCGCCCACGCCCGTCATAAGAAGGTTTTAAAGGCCGCCAAGGGTTACTATGGTGCCCGTTCACGCACTTACCGCGTAGCGGTGCAGGCTGTTACCAAGGCCGGTCAGTACGCTTACCGCGATCGTCGCCAGAAGAAGCGTCAGTTCCGTGAGCTGTGGATTGTACGTATCAACGCTGCTGCCCGTCAGCACGATCTGAGCTACAGCCAGTTCATGAACGGCTTAAAGAAGGCTGGCATCGAGATCGACCGTAAGGTCTTATCCGATCTCGCCATCACCGATAAGGCAGCATTCACTGCTATCGTTGAGAAGGTGCGTGCCGCTTTAGGCAAGTAAGGGTACCGCTACTTTAAGTAGCATCCTCCTTTTAAAAAAGCTCCCGCTAATTTTAGTGTGGAGCTTTTTTATGGTCTCAAGTAAGCCACGCGCTCAAGTATAAGCGCATGGTAGCTAGGGCTTATTGATCTGTGGGCGGATCAAAGAGCGCTTAGGCATCATCTTACAAAAGGATGATCATTTTGTCGCCCAACTCATCGGTATCGTCATCCTCATCATCGGTATAGTCATCCTCATCTTCTTCATCAAGTTACGGCAAGGAGACCCCCGCTTCTTAAGCGGGGGAGGAATTGCCGTCCTCCTGGAATCTAATTTCAGTTAAATAGGTTCTGCGCTTCTCAACAAGCTTTAATTTCCTGCAGCTTACTCCTGCTGAAATGCGGGAGCCGTCAAGGCGGCGCACGTCAAAATAGCCTGAGGCTCTGCGTCCGAAAATAAAGCCGGTTTCTCCTTGATACTTTACCTTATC
>JAHLFG010000017.1 GCA_018883895.1 Candidatus Anaerobiospirillum merdipullorum | reverse complement strand
CACCCAATTACGCGCGATGTTACGTGCGCAACAGGAGTACGGCAATTTGGAGATCATGATCCCGATGTCTCGCGGCCTGAAGAGATTTACTTTGTCAAAAAGCTCCTTATTAAGGAGGCGGCGGCCATTCGTGAGGAGACCGGTAAGACCTTGGCATTGCCACGTTTTGGCGTGATGGTGGAAGTGCCGGCGGTGACCTATATCTTAGATGACATCATCAACGATATTGATTTCCTCTCCATTGGCTCCAACGACTTAATTCAGTATTTGTTGGCGGTGGACCGCTCTAATTCACGTGTCAGTAGGTTCTACGATCCGTTTCATCCGGCCGTGGTGCGTTGCCTGGCGTATCTTGCCGATAAAGCCGCGCAATATAACAAGCGCATTTGCGTCTGTGGTGAGGTGGCAGGCTCGGCTTTGGGCTCAATGCTCTTGGTGTCCTTGGGCTATAAGTACCTCAGCATGAACTTCTCGGATTTGGCTCAGGTGAAATATATTCTGCGTCATTGCAGCGCACGCGAGCTGATGGACTTAAAGGGTAAGGCCTTATCGCTCTCGGATCCGCAGGCCATCCGCGATCTCTATGTCAATTACGCGCGGGCCAATGGTCTGTCGCGCGCCATCGATTTTTCCGAGGCGCAAAAGAAAGCTTATCAGGTAGAGCCGGATGCTTTACCGCAAATTGAAGAACAAGGCGGTAGGAGCGCCTAAGTCATGCAAGTTTATTTAGATTTAATGCAACGTATCTTGGAGCAGGGTGTGGATCGCGATGACAGAACCCATACCGGCACCCGCTCTATTTTCGGAGCCCAGATGCGCTTTGACTTAAGTAAAGGTTTCCCGCTACTTACCACCAAGAAAGTGCATTTGCGCTCGATTATCCATGAGCTCTTGTGGTTCTTGCAGGGGGATACCAATATCAAATACCTGCATGACAATAAGGTCACCATTTGGGATGAGTGGGCCGATGCCAATGGCGATCTGGGTCCTATTTATGGCCATCAATGGCGTGCCTGGGATTGCGCCGACGGCTCACACATTGACCAAATTAAAAATGCGGTGGAGCTTATCAAGCACGATCCTACATGCAGACGCATTATCGTCAGTGCGTGGAATGTTGGTGCCATCAAGGATATGGCGCTACCGCCGTGTCATGCCCTCTTTCAGTTTTATGTCGCACAGGGTAAACTCTCCTGCCTTTTATATCAGCGCAGTTGCGATCTTTTCTTGGGGGTGCCGTTTAACATCGCCAGTTACGCCCTCTTAACCATGATGATGGCGCAACAATGTGACTTGGTGCCAGGAGAGTTTGTCTGGACCGGTGGGGATACCCATATCTACCACAATCACTTTGCGCAATGTAAAGAGCAATTAAGCCGCACTCCGCGCGCCTTGCCGACGATGGAAATCCTGCGTAGGCCGCCTTCAATCTTTGACTATAAGTTTGAAGATTTTGCGCTGAAAAATTACGATCCGTATCCGGCAATTAAGGCTCCGGTGGCGGTGTAAAGGGGGAGCTTACGATGAGTGAAATTAATTGGGGTCGCATTAAGTGGCAATCGCGCCGCGGTATGCGGGAGCTTGATTTAATGCTCTTACCCTTTGTCGAACATGATCTACCTAAGTGCGATGAGCAGACCATTGCCGCCTATATGGACTTGCTCAATGCCTCGGATTTAGAGCTCTTTCGCTGGTTACATGGTACGGCCGTACCTGACAGCAAGCAACGTCAGGACATGGTGGCCTTCATCATTAAATGTCATGAAGGTCGACGTGGCGTCGAAGGGGTCTAGGTAGACTTTAAAGGATGACCAGTACTGTATGAAATTTGCCGAACTTTCACTGCCGCCTAATATTGCGGCTATTGCGCTTGCCCAAGGCTTCAAGCAACCGACGCCGGTTCAGACCTTGGTAATTCCTCCGGCCTTAGAGGGGGCGGATATCTTAGGCGGTGCCCCGACCGGTACCGGTAAGACGGCCGCTTTCTTATTGCCCATTTTGGCGCGCCTTAATTTAGAGCCTGATAAGCCAGGTGTTCGCGCATTGATCTTAGAGCCTACACGCGAGCTTGCACTGCAGGTGGCCACTGACGCCCAGCGCTTTTGTAAGTCTTTGCGCCAGGCTACGCTTGCCCATGTCGCTGAGCTTGCCACTGAGGATGTAGGCGATAAGGAGGATGCGGCTTTAATTGAAGATAGCGCACAGGCTGCCAATGAGGCCTCGGATGAGGCGCAAGATGAGGATGTGGCGATTTTAGCGCGCATGCAGGCAGTGCATGAGGCAGATTTGGCCGGTATTTTGCCCTCCTTTGGCGCCTATACCATCATCGGCGGTGAGGGGCGGGATATACAGCAACAGGCGCAGGGTAATATCGTCTGTGCCACCCCTGGGCGCTTAAATGAATTTATCGACAAGGGCTGGTTTGACCCGAGCACCGTAGAGCTACTTATCATCGATGAGGCCGATCGCATGCTCGATTTGGGCTTTAAAGATGAGGTGGCGGCGATTGTGCGGGCGGTGCAACGCCGCTTCCAGACCATGCTATTTTCGGCCACTTTAGACAGTCCCGGCGTCGATGAATTTGCTCGCATGGTCTTAAACGATCCCTTTGAGGTACGTATTGGATCTGGGGATGAGGAAAATGAGCGTTTACCGGAGCTCTTATCCGCGCGTGCTTACTATGCTGCCACCCCGCTACAGAAATTTAATATCCTCGGGCACTTATTAAAGACTGCCGCCGGCAAGGCCATCATCTTTGTGCGCACGCGTGATCGGGTAGGTGAGGTCTGCGCTTTCCTGCGCCGCAATGGCATCAAGAGCGCAAGCTTACAAGGTGAGATGACCATTACCGAGCGTAAGGCTGCCTTAAGACGCTTTAAGGACAATGAAGTTACCATCTTGGTGGCTACCGATGTCGCTGCGCGCGGCCTGGATGTACCGGATACGGCACAGGTGTATAACTTTGATTTGCCTGCAAAGGCCGATGTTTACGTGCATCGGGCCGGACGCACTGCGCGTGCCGGCAGCCGCGGCACCGTGATCTCCTTAGTTGAGCGTAATGAATTGCCGCTTTTGGAGCGCATTGAGCGTTATACCGAGCGCTCAATTGAGCGACGCGAGATTAAGAATGTGTGTGCCTCCTTCCCGCAAGAGAAGACTTTACCGCAAAAGCGTCAAAGCCGCGCCTCAATTGGAGGTAAGGGTGGCTTTGATAAAAAGCGTCCGGATGACAAGGAACGCAAACCTAAGGTAAAGGAGCGCTGGCGCGATAAGAAGAATAAGGGCAAGCCTGATTTTGCCGCCAAACGCGCCAAGAAACAGGCCCGTGCCGCCGCCGCGGCAAGTAAAGCCTAAAAAACGTACGGCCCTTGGCAATAAGTTGGGGGCAGTACTGTGACTTTACTTTTTTAACAAACTTACCTTGCGATGTCAGCTTAAATCCGGCTTTTAAGGAAGGATGGTCTATGGCACTAAATTTACTTGATAAGATTTCAGCCCGCGTAAGTGAGCTTACCAAATCTGAACGTAAGATTGCCGCGGCGGTGCTTGACGATCCGGCCTTAACCGTCACGGAAAATATTGCCCAATTGGCCAAGCGGGCGCAAGTGTCAGAGCCGACGGTCTATCGCTTTTGTAAGACCTTTGGCACAGATGGTTTTCCGGCCTTTAAGATAGCGCTGTCAGCTGAACTTAACACCGAGCGTTATGCCCCGCGTGAGCGCGTTAAAGCCGGAGATAGCGTAGCTGACATCATCTCCAAGGTCATTGGTAGCAATGTCGCCACCTTAAATGAATTAAATCGTACCTTAGATGCCACCGTGCTCGCGCGCTGCATTGATTTGGTAAGTCAGGCGCGGCGCATTGTTATTGCTGCTTGTGGCATGTCTCAGCCGGTGGGGCAGCTTTTTTATGTGCGCATGTTACGCCTGGGCCTTAGCTGTGAGTTTATTGTCGATAGCACCTTACTGTCTTTGGCAAGTGCCGCTTTACGCCCGGGGGAGCTACTAATTGCCTTTAGCTCTACCGGACAAAATCGGCAGATCATCAATGCCATGTTGCAGGCCAAACAAAGTGGGGCGGCGGTCATTGCCTGTTGCCCGCGCGGAAGTGATGCCGCGCAATGTGAGGCTTTGCACCTTTTCTGTCCGCCTACCGGCAATGATGGCGATGAGCTGTGGTGTGCCCGTTTTGCCTTAATGAATATGGTGCAAATTGTGCTTTCCGGGGTGATGTTGCGGCGTGCCGATAGTGTGCGCGATCTGTTGCCACGTTTAAATGCCGCGCAACAAAAAAGCTACTTAAGCCCCACGCTACCGGATAGTGCCGATGCTAAGGCAAAAAAGCTTCCCGTAAATGAAAGTCCGGCGGAGCTTAAGGCGGATGAGCCTATCACCACCTTAACTTGGCCTTATTAGACGCATTTTTCCGCACTACGGAAATAAATAGTAATAAGCTGTGTGCCTGAAAGATACTTGTGAGTAGCTTTGGTCGACTGTACATTAAGATCACGCCAAGGTCACCTGAGTAAGTATTTTTTTTCATCTAAACCTCAGTATCCGCAAGGAGGCATTGTGCTATGCTCAGTTACTGTGTTGAGGTAGATAGAAAGCAGAAAATGTCATTTTATTGACAGCTACAATAAGTTTTCACTACCGTCGGCATCTGTGGCACAAGCCTGCCGGGATTCTGGGGTGTAACCTGGGGAAACGGTAAAACAAAAGAAAAATGACAAATTTTGCCGCTATCTACAGAGGCTATTATTTGTTTTTATGGGATTTGCGTTGTTATGGCTAAGGAAAAATTATATAAATTAAATCTAGGCTGTGGTAATCGTCATTTTGCAGGATGGGTAAATGTCGATATGGCTGAGGCCTGTGATCCGGATATGCAAGTTGATCTCGAGGAAACCCCTTGGCCTTGGGACGAAAATTCTGTCAGCGAAATTCGCTTATTCAATGTACTTGAGCACATTGGCTCCGATCCGCGCATCTATCTTAACGTGATGAAAGAGATCTATCGCGTTTGCCGTCACGGTGCTCATGTGCATATCGTGGCCACTTATCCGCGTCACGACAATTACGTCAATGATCCGACCTGTTGCCGTCCGGTGACGGTAGCTTCCATGCAGTACTTTGATAAGAATATCTGTAAGCTCTGGAAGGACAATGGAGCGGCCAATACGCCGCTGGCGCTCTATGCCAATATCGATCTGCGCCTGGTCAACTTTAAGATTGCGCTAGATGAGAACTTTAGTAAGTTGGCTACCGCCCGCAAGTGGTCAAGCAATGACTTAAAGAACAATATCGAGCTCTACAATAACGCGATTGTTAGCTCCGATATGCATCTGGTGGTATTTAAAGATGAGGCCGATAAGCATCGCTTTGCCTTAGCGGCGCCCATTAATCTGCCTTCTTACTTAATGACCATTCAGCCCAATTTAAATTTCGATCGTGAAGTGTCAGGCTCTATTGCCGCCCAAGGGCAGTGGCAACCGTCAAAGAGCACGGTCTTCTCAAAGCTCTTGCGCAATTTTGCGTCCGGCAAGGATACGGCCAAGATCTTAGTGGCTGGAGCCTCGATTGGCTGGTATCCGCTACTGGCGGCCAAGAGTGCAGACAATATCAGCGTTGACTGCTACGAGCCTTTAGACAGCAACGCCGAGATCTTACGCTATAACATTAGCTTAAATGAGTTAGACGATCGGGTTAGCGTCAGCGAAATGGCGCTTGACGATACGCAGGGCACAGTGAAGTTCTACACCGATAAGGGCAACTTAGCGATGTCGGCCTTGGCTAAGTATAAAGCTGACATGGAAGAGCGCGAGGTTAATGCTGATACCTTAGATAACATCTTTAAGGATAAGCAAGTGGCAGAGCTACCGGATGTCGTGGTGCTTGATGTGCAGGGCGCGGAGCAAAAGGTCCTTAATGGGGCGCAAAATGCTTTTGAGCGCGGTTGGCGACCGATTATCTTCACCGAGATCTACCCGAGCAAGTTACAGGCCTGCGGTGCCAAGGTGGACTTTGTGGCCAAGCTCATCGATAAGAAGTACTCCGTCTACGCCATCAGTGCCAAAGGCTTGAATCTGTCGCTCCTTGATATGGCGCAGGTAAATAAGTTCTATCAAGAAATGTCCAAGCCCAAACATCAGGACAAGTATATGTCCATCCTGTGCGTACCTGAAGGCGTCGACATCAAGGCCTTAATTGCCTAAGGCTAAAGCTGGTGGGTAAGGATCCACCTGAAGTACCTTAACAAAACCCCGAGTATTATCTAGGGGTTGGTGTTTATAGCGGCCAATGCGATAGATAATGCGCCGCGGCAGGTAACGGCGCAATCTTATCCGTGGGCTTTAACATCCCGATGGGTTAAGTTTTCCCCAAAAGCTTCCTTTTTAACAGGGTATTTATTAAGCTATCTGCATCCTTTAATTTTAGCTGTTATCCGCTCCCAAGCGCCCGCGCCGTCGCAGGCAAAAAGGGCAAATTTTATCCTGTCATTTCATCCTATCGTACTGATTTATAAAGCCTTCAAACCGATTTAACTACTTGAAGTATATAATAATTATTAGTTTGACTTTTTTTTTTCTCTAAGTTTTATTTGTACTATATCTATACAAACGGATATAACCTTGACCGACAGTTGGGCGTGACGTGTGGTGCAAGGTTTGAGCAGGGCAATGTTGATTTAGGGATGCCCTGTATTGATGTTATTAATTTTTTGTGGAGTAAAATTGATTATGAAGCAAACGAAGAAAGTGCTACTTACTCGATCTTTGATGGGGCTTGCCGTAGCCACGGCCTTTACAGGTACCGCGTCTTATGCAGCAGATCCTTCTTTCAATTATATAAATCAGACCAATATCGAAGAGGCTAACGCTATACCTGCTTACAGGCAGATCTCATCTGATGCTTCTTCTGTAACTTTCAAAGAAGTCGTCGGTTCATCAGGGCAACTACCTGGTATTAACAATGGGACTGTCTCGGCTATAAACGATAGTTACTTGGTATTTGAAAAAGGGCTGTTTGCAGGATCCTCAGGTTATCAAAAATCAGCCATTTCTGTGCAAGGTGGCAGTAAAGTTGAAGTTTACGGTTCTGCCGGTTTTTCAACCTCAGGCGCCCAGGGAAATACGATTTCTTTGTCAGATGACAGCACCTTAAGGCTAATCAATGCAAATAAAGTTTCGATTAGATCATCTGGCTACCAATCTTCTGCAGTCGTAGCCGACTCTAGCACTATCGAAGTGGTCAATACCCAAGTCAGTTATTCCTCGAATTCCGTTGTGGGCATTAAACTTACTGATTCCTCACTCAAGGTGACAGACGGATCAACAGTTACGAGTAGCTCCAAAAGGTCCACAGAGATTAATAACTCAGATGTTTATGTAGCCGAAGGTAGTACCTTTGGCACATACAATCTTACTGGCTCTGGTTCAGTCGAGGCAACAGGCAACTCTACAATTACCGTATCTAATAACATGAACGTGGCAGGAACAGTCAACCTGACAGATTCTTCACTGTTTGCCAAGACTAGCACTATTTCCGACGAAGGCCTGAACGTTGCAGGAAAATCAAGCTACACGGCCGATTCGCTGGCTTTGACTAACGCCGACATGCATCTGTCAGGTGAAACCGGTCAGAGTGTTAATGTTGGTTCGCTTACCGGCGAAAATGTTGAGTACTACCTGGGCAATACAGAAGGCAAAATTACGATAGATGAGGCCGACGTGACGAATCTAACACTTCATGCTTCCGGGGAAGTTACAGATGCAACCTCTGGAGATGCAAACAAAGCGCTGTCTCATTTTGGCATCGCGAACAGTAGCGATTCTGAAAACGTTATTCTGCTGATGGACGAAGGTATGTATTCGGGCGAGACGACCGCCGTCGTAGGAGCTGACGGTGTATCAAACGTCACCACAAAGACTAACACTCTCATGCAGTCCAATTTAGAGTTGGCTACTGCGGCTCCTTTGGCCTTGAACCGTATCATGCTCACCGATCTTCGCAAACGTATGGGTGACATTCGTTCTGATGAAGGAAATTACGGTATGTGGGCCCGCTATGACGGAGGACGCTTGTCTGGGTCAAATGGTTTGGAAAACAACTTCCACTCAATTCATGTTGGCGGTGATGCCAAGCTTGGGCAATGGCGTTTAGGTGCAGGCTTTAGCTACACCAACGGTGATGTCGACTATGCTCGCGGTGATGCTGATATGGATGCATATGGCCTCGAACTCTACGGCATGTGGCTTGGTGAAGGTGGTCAGTTTGTCGACCTTGTTGCTCGTGTGAGTTCTGCCGATACAGATATGGAAGTTGACGCTAGCAAGACCGGCTCTATGGACACTATGGCGTACAGTTTATCCGCCGAATTTGGGTGGAGATTTGCATTAACGGAACAGTTCTACGTTGAGCCGCAGGTTGAGGCGGCTTATACTTACATCGATACTGACGATCTAGACATCGCAAATGCGTCGTATGAGTTTGATGCTGTCAACAGCTTCACGGGGCGTGCAGGTTTTGCCGCTGGCATTCAATTACCGGAAAAAATCGGCGATTTGTATGTGCATGCATCCGTTGTGCATGAGTTCTCTGGTGATGCCGAGATTACTGGCGGCAACGGTAGCAAATACAGTATTGATGGGCAGGACACTTGGTATGAATATGGCCTTGGTGCCACTTTCCATCTGACAGACTCAACTTACGTGTGGACGGATCTGCAACGTACAAGTAGCGCTGTGCTGGATGAGGATTGGCGTGCCAATGTAGGCGTGCGTTATTCCTTCTAGGGATAATGAAGCCTTACCTCGTGTGAACGTGGAGTAAGGTCCTAATATTACGAATAACTCATTGGTTCGGATAACACTAATGCCTTCGGTGTGACCGGCGATATTCGCTACATGTTCTAATTAACTTAGAACCTTAAATGTAAAGGGGGCGACCAATAAGTCGCTCCCTGATTTTTAGTTATGGCATACAGAAACGGGCAGGGTAACCTGCTCTTTTTATAAGATCTGTCATCCGGATGGATTTTTAGTCCCATGCCGGCCGGGAGAGTCC
>JAHLFG010000083.1 GCA_018883895.1 Candidatus Anaerobiospirillum merdipullorum | reverse complement strand
ACAATATGGAGCGTGCGCGTGCCTTAGTGGAGGCTGGTGTGGACGTGCTCCTTATTGACAGCTCCCACGGCCATTCTGAGGGGGTGTTAAGACGTATTCGTGAAGTGCGTGCTGCTTACCCCGATTTACCGATTGTTGGTGGTAACGTCGCCACGGCCGAAGGTGCCATTGCCTTAGCTGAGGCTGGCGTGTCGGCTGTCAAGGTCGGTATTGGCCCGGGCTCCATTTGCACCACCCGTATCGTGACTGGTTGCGGTGTACCGCAGATGACCGCTATTTCCAATGCCGTCGATGCCTTAAAGGGCTCGGACATTACCGTAATTGCTGACGGTGGTATTCGCTACTCGGGTGATATCGCCAAGGCCTTAGCCGCCGGTGCCAATTGCGTGATGGTAGGCTCGATGTTTGCCGGTACCGAAGAGGCTCCGGGCGAAATTGAAATTTATCAGGGCAGATCGTTTAAGTCCTATCGTGGCATGGGTTCTTTAGCTGCCATGGCCCATGGTTCTGCCGATCGTTACTTCCAGTCTGACAATGCCGCTGACAAGTTAGTCCCGGAAGGCATTGAAGGGCGTGTGGCCTATAAGGGCGCCTTACGCGGCATCATCCTTCAGCAGATGGGCGGCCTGCGTTCGGCCATGGGTCTACTTGGTTGCGCCACTATCGATGATCTGCGCACCAAGGCGCAGTTCGTGCGCATCACCGGTGCTGGTATCCGTGAGTCGCATGTCCACGATGTGACCATCACCAAGGAAGCCCCGAACTATCAAAGCCACGTCTAAGCGTGATTTTTTGCGGCAGACCCTCGGGTCTGCCGTTACCATTTTTATTCAACCACTTTGCCTAAGGTGCCTATGACAGCCTCAGCTAATATCCATTCTGAAAAGATCTTAATCTTAGATTTCGGCTCTCAGGTGACGCAGTTAATCGCCCGTCGCATCCGCGAGATTGGCGTGTATTGCGAGCTGATGCCTTTTGATGCCGATGTAAAGGCCATGCAGGATTTTGCTCCGCAGGGCATTATTCTCTCCGGCGGTCCGCGCTCGACCACCGAAGAAGGCTCGCCGCGTGCCCCGCAGTGGGTGTTTGAGGCCGGGGTGCCGGTGCTCGGCATTTGCTATGGTCTGCAGACCATGGCCATGCAGTTAGGCGGCGCGGTACAGGGCTCGGACAAGCGTGAATATGGCTATGCCAAGGTCGATTTGCAAGCTCCATGCCCGCTGTTTGATGGTCTTAGCGATCATGATGGGGAAAAGAGCCTTGATGTGTGGATGAGCCATGGTGATAAGGTCACCGCCTTACCGCAAGGCTTTACCACCGTTGGTGCGACTGATACCTGCCCGTATGCGGCCGTTTACGATCCGGCACGGCGTTTTTATGGCGTGCAATTCCACCCCGAGGTGACCCACACTAAGCAGGGTGCGGAAATGTTACGTCGCTTTGCCATCGACATTTGTGGCCTGCACGGTCTGTGGTCGCCGGAGGCCATTATTGAAGATGCGGTGCAAAATATTCGCGCTCAAGTAGGAGACAGCAAGGTGCTCTTAGGCCTGTCAGGTGGCGTGGATTCTTCGGTGACGGCTTTATTGCTCCATCGTGCCATTGGTGAGCGTTTAACCTGCGTCTTTGTCGACAATGGTCTGTTGCGCTTAAACGAGGGCAAGCAGGTGCAGGAGATGTTTGCAGGCTTGGGCCTTAACATTGTCTATGCTGATGCTGAAGAGCGCTTCTTAAAGGCCTTAGCCGGCATTTCTGATCCGGAGGCTAAGCGTAAGGCCATCGGCCACACCTTTATTGATGTCTTTGCCGATGAGGCACGTAAGTTACAGGGCATCGATTATTTGGCCCAAGGCACCATTTATCCTGACGTGATTGAATCTGCCGCCGCCAAGACCGGCAAGGCACAGGTAATTAAGTCCCATCACAATGTCGGTGGTCTGCCGCCTGATCTGAAGTTTAAGTTAGTCGAGCCTTTACGTGAGCTCTTTAAGGATGAAGTGCGCCGCATTGGTGTCAAATTAGGTCTGCCGGAGAAGATGGTGCAGCGTCATCCTTTCCCGGGCCCGGGCCTGGGCGTGCGCGTCTTAGGTGAGGTCAAGCGCGAGTACTTAGAGTTACTGCGTCGTGCCGATGCCATCTTCATGCAGGAGCTGAATGATAGCGGCTGGTATGACAAAGTAAGTCAGGCCTTTACCGTCTTCCTGCCGGTGCGCTCGGTGGGCGTAATGGGCGATGGTCGGCGCTATGACTATGTGGTGGCCTTACGTGCCGTGCAGACCATTGACTTCATGACCGCTAAGTGGGCGGAGCTGCCGTATGAGCTGTTAGGGCGCGTCTCCAACCGTATCATCAATGAAGTCGATGGCATTTCCCGCGTGGTCTATGACGTGTCGGGCAAGCCGCCGGCAACTATTGAGTGGGAATAAAGGGGCTTGATTAAGCCCGCTTGATAGCTAAGAGAGCGCTTTTGATAAAAAAGCGCTCTTTTGCTATCTTGGGGTAAAAAGATTAGATTTAAGCATTGAAGCGCACTTATTTAGCATAGGTTACCAGCATAAGGTTTACGCACTGATACTGCTTTTGCAGGCAAATAAGTTCTGTAAGCGTGCATGACTTTAAGTTGATACCGGCTTATTAATTGTCATTTTTATTGGTCATTGCTAAATGGCAATCTGTTACGATAAAAGCATAAGCTTAACGTAAAGACTGGTTAAAGCTATATACGATAGGAAGATGTAAGAGTGCTTTTAAGGTATGTTACCTGCAATTTTAAATCCATCGGGCATCATATAGAGTTTACGATGTTCCCCATGGAGCACAGCACCGATGAGCGCTTCTTGCAAACTATCCAAACCAAAGCAGGTGAGTGGAAGATCTTGCGGCGCGGTGGTTTTTGGGGCCCTAATGCGTCGGGCAAATCTTCTTTTATCGAATCAATTTTCTTTGCGCGCAATTATATTGTTACGGGGCAGAAAAGCGGAAAAGGTACCGGGGTCAATCAGTTTAGAGGTGATTTTGCAGATCTGGCGAGATGCTATTTATTTCAGTTCATGTTTTATCTTGATGGGGAAGTATATGAATATGGCTTTTCCTTGGACCGAAGGCAAGTGCATGAAGAATGGTTGTTGCAACTTACTGAAAAAGATCTTGCACCGGTGTTTACACGCGTTACCGATCAAAATGGCAAAACCGAGATAGATATTGAGCCAAGGTTTGCCAATTATCAGGCTAAGGACAGACAATTGGCAGATGTCCTTAAAAATAGTATACAAGAGGCGCAGAAGAACCAACTTTTCTTGTATAAATTGTATGACAATGGCATCAAGCAGGCTGAGCAGATTGTGCATTGGTTTAAAAATCTGCAAGTTATTTTTCCTCATACTAAAGTGCAAGCACTGCCCCTGCATATGAAGGCGGATGAAGAGTTACGCCAATATATTGCCACCATGCTGCATAAGATGGATACCGGGGTCTACGAGATTACGGTGGCAAGTGAAGAGATTGATTTCCGCGAATATGCAGAAAAGTTAAATTTGCCCAAAGAAATTATCGATGATATCGAAGAAATTAAAAATGGCATTGTAAATTTGTGTGGAAAATACTTTGT
>JAHLFG010000082.1 GCA_018883895.1 Candidatus Anaerobiospirillum merdipullorum | reverse complement strand
GGCGTTTTAAGCAGGAGCAATAAAAATGCATGAGAAAGGTGTTAATTTTACCTATAACACTTGCCCCAATGATTTATTTGGTAAGCAGGCGCTTGCTCACTTGCCCTTTGCAATGGCGCCACATGGCTGGGTGCATCAAGAAAAGCGGTCTTTACGCTACCGTCAAGTCCTTATTAAAGGATTTTGCGCTGTTTAAGCTTTCTGGCCTGGAGCCTAATTTGCCTATGACCTCGCTGCGCGCAGATGCAGGCGAGTTTAGAGTTAGCCGATTAAACAAGATGAATGAATTATGTCGCAGTCAGAACCTTTAAATAAAGCCAAAATTTTGCTGCGCCGTCTGCTTAAAGCGTCGGGGGAGTTGCAAACTGCCATCCCCGGACTTACGTGCGGGCGTCGTGACGAAATCGGTCCGCCCTGTAATTCGCTGCCCGAGCCCTTTGTGACTTTGTTAGTGGAAGGGAGCAAGACCACCTCTTATCCTGGCGATCGCCCGCTGCAGTATCATCAGGGACAGTGTTTAGTCTCGGGGGTAACCTCGCCTAATGCCGCTAGTTTTCACTGCTCGCTAAGCGATCCATTACTTTTTATCACCCTGCGCCTTGATTATCAGATTATCAATGAATTATTAGATAAATTGCCCAATTTTGCGCAGCGTCCGCGGGATTTACACATGTGTCCTGCGGTGGTGATTGATGCCACGCCGGAGCTTGAGGATGCTTTTGTGCGTTTGATGGAGCTGGTAGATAGCCCCGAGCGCATCGATATTTTGGCCCCGCTTATCAAGCAAGAGATTCATTACTATTTGCTCATGAGTGTAGCTGGCAGTATGTTGAGCGGTTTTGCTTTAAGTGGCGTGGTGCCCAATCAATTGGCGCGGAGCATTAATTATTTAAAGGAAAATTATCAACAGCCCATTTTCGTTGAGGATTTGGCAAAGATGGTGCATATGGCGCCGTCGACCTTTTTTCGCCACTTTAAGGCCATGTTTGGGCTGACGCCGATGCAATACCACAAACAATTGCGTCTCTTTGCCGCGCGCAAAATGCTATGGCAACAGCAAGGCTCAGTAAGTCAAATTGCCTATGAAGTAGGCTATGAAAGTGCCTCGCAATTCTCGCGTGATTATAAAAAGCTCTTTGGCCTTACTCCCACAGCTGAGCGCAGTCCGGAACATAAAACGGATGAAGCATAAATCTTGGGCTACGACCTATTTAATTGGCTTGCGCCGCTTTTAAAATGGTCGGAGCTTGTTTAGAATGAAGCAGTTTTGCATTTAAGGCAGGCACGGGCCTGCACTCAATTGTGGAGAGATGAAGCAATGTTCAACATGGGCAATATGAATAACCTCATGAAACAGGCACAGGCCATGCAGGCACGCATGGAAAAAGTGCAAGAAGAAATTGCCGTACATGAGGTGGTAGGTGAGTCCGGAGCCGGCCTCGTTAAGATCACCATGACCTGCTCGCATGAGGTCAAGCGCGTGACCATTGACGATAGCATTTATGGTGATGACAAGGAGATGTGTGAGGACTTGTTAGCTGCCGCTTTCAATGATGCCCATCGTCGTGCCGAAGAGTTCTCCAAGGAGAAGATGGCTGAAGTGACCGCCGGCATTAAGTTGCCGCCGGGGGTAAAGTTACCCTTCTAAGGTAAAGTACGCCCGATGTCTTCATGTGCGTATTTAGATAAGCTCATTGCCGCGCTACAGATCATGCCGGGGGTGGGACCACGCTCGGCTACGCGTATTGCCTATGCGCTACTTGATCACAAGCGCGCCGAAGGCCTGCAGATGGCACAGATTGTGCAGGAGGCCTTGGAGCACATAGAGCTCTGTCCCTGCTGTCGTAATTATAGCGATGGTGGGGTGTGCGCTATTTGTGCCAATGACAAACGCCGTCACAGCGGCTTATTGTGTATTGTGGAGACGCCGGCGGATGTTCAGGCCATTGAAAGTGCCGGCACCTTCTTTGGGACTTATTTTGTCTTACACGGGCATTTATCGCCCCTAGATGGCATTGGCCCGCAGGAGCTGGGGCTCGAGCTTTTGGAGCAGCGTTTGCAAAGCGGGGAGATTAAAGAGGCGATTTTAGCCACCAATCCTACCGTAGAAGGCGAAGCCACCGCCGCCTATATCGCCGCCATGGCCAGGCGCTATCAATTGACGATGTCAAAAATTGCCTCGGGCGTACCCTTTGGCGGTAATTTAGATAGTGTCGATGAGCATACTTTAGCCACCTCCATCACCGAGCGCCGTCCTTTTGTCTAAAGTCAACTTGCGCTTTAGCTCTTGAAAATAAAGCTTGCCGTCCCCATTTTAGTTTGCAGTTAAGTTTAAAAGGCGTAATGCCGGTAAAAAGGAGCAAATGATAAATGTCGGCAAGTGAACAGCATGGCTTTCAGACAGAAGTTACTAAGTTATTAAATCTGCTGGCCAATTCGCTATATTCTAATAAAGAAGTATTTTTGCGTGAGCTTATCTCCAATGCCTCCGATGCCATCGATAAGTTGCACTTTTTATCTTTAACCAATCCGGATTTACTCAAAGACGATCCCAACTTTAAGATCCGCATTCGCGCCGATAAGGATAATCACACTCTGACCATTTCTGATAATGGTTTGGGTATGACCTTAGAGGAAGCCAATTCCCACTTAGGCACCATCGCCAAGTCCGGTACTGAAGATTTCTTAAAGCATATGACCGGTGATGCGCAAAAGGATTCTCAGTTAATCGGTCAATTTGGTGTCGGTTTCTATTCCTCCTTCATTGTTGCCGATAAGGTGACGGTGTTATCGCTGTCAGCTAATGCCAAGAGCGCCGATGAAGGCGTCATTTGGGAGTCTAACGGTGAGGGCACCTTTACTTCCGGCAATGTGCCGCGTGATCATCGCGGAACTGATATCATCCTGCACATTAAGGACAGCGAGAGTGAGTTCTTAGACAGCTGGCGTTTGCGTGAGGCGATTACTAAGTATTCCGATCATATCTCGGTGCCGGTGGAGCTGTATGAAGAGCAGTATGAAGCCCCCAAGGAAGGGGAAAGCGAGCCTGCTGCCCCTAAGTTTGCCTATGTGCAGGTCAATGATGCCAAGGCCTTGTGGACGCGCAACGCTAAGGAGATTAAGCCTGAGGAATACAATGAGTTTTACAAGCATTTAACCTCGGACTATCAAGATCCGCTGACCTATGCCCACAATAAGGTGGAAGGTGAGCTTGAGTATACCTCCTTACTCTATATTCCGCGTCAGGCCCCGTGGGATTTATTCAATCGTGAAAATAAGCATGGCTTAAAACTCTTTGTGCAACGCGTCTTTATCATGGATGAGGCCGAGCAGTTCCTGCCCAACTACTTACGCTTTGTCAAAGGCTTGGTAGATACTAATGCGCTGCCGCTGAATGTCTCACGTGAGCTCTTACAAGAAAGCAAGGTGACGCGTAAGTTAAAGAAGGCTTTAACCAAGCGCGTGCTTAACATGCTTGAGAAGCTTGCTAAGACCGATGATTACAAGGTGTTCTGGTCGCAATTTGGCACCGTACTTAAAGAAGGTCCGGTGGAGGATTATTCCAATCGTGAGGCCATCTTAAAGTTACTGCGCTTTGCCTCCACCCACGATGACAGTGCCGAGCAGCATGTAAGCTTGGAAGACTACGTCTCACGTATGCCGGAAAAGCAGAAGAACATCTACTATCTCACTGCCGATAGCTATGAGTCGGCCTTAAAGTCGCCGTACTTAGAGCAGTTAAAGCAAAAGGGTGTGGAAGTGCTCTTGATGTGGGATCGCGTCGATGAGTGGCTGATGGGCAATGTCAGCGAATATGCCGGCAAGAAATTTATTGCCGTGACTGCCTCTGACCTTGAGTTGGGCGATTTGCAAGATGAGGCCGAGCAAAAGCAACAAGAAGAGGCCAAAGAGCAATATAAGGATGTGGTGGCGCGCTTTAAGGAAGCCCTGGGTGACAAGGTGCAAGATGTGCGCGTGTCCACGCGCTTAATTGACAGCCCGTCTTGTGTGGTGGCGGAAAATGGTAGCCGCATGACTGCACAGATGCGCCGCTTAATGGAAGCTGCCGGGCAGAAGTTGCCGGATGAGCGCTATATCTTAGAGTTAAATCCGCAGCATCCGTTAATTGTCAAAGCCAATGCCGAAAGCGATGGCGAGAAGTTCAAGTCCTGGGCGGAGCTCGTGTATCAGCAGGCATTACTTGCCGATCAAGGCATGCTCAAAGATCCGGCCGCTTTTGTGAAGGTCTTAGACAGCTTGCTTTTAGGCTAAGGCTCCATTTACTCTATAATAGACATTTTGGTGGGCAGCAGTGGCTGCCCCATATCGGTTTTGGAGATTACTCATGCGTATTATTTTATTAGGACCGCCGGGTGCGGGCAAAGGCACTCAGGCCCAGACCATTACCGCCAAGTATGGTATTCCGCAGATTTCAACCGGCGATATGTTGCGTGCGGCCATTAAGGCCGGCACCGAGCTTGGTCTGCAGGCTAAGGCCGTCATGGATCAGGGCAAACTGGTCTCCGATGACATCATTTTAGGCCTGGTTAAGGAGCGCATTGCGGCCCCGGATTGTGCCAATGGTTTCTTATTTGATGGCTTCCCGCGTACCATTCCGCAGGCTCAGGCCTTAGTGGATGCCGGCATTACCATTGATGCGGTCTTAGAGTTACAAGTGCCCGATGAGAAGATTGTCAAGCGCATGAGCGGTCGTCGCGTGCATTTGGCCTCTGGGCGTACTTATCACATCGTCTACAATCCGCCGAAGGTGGAAGGCAAGGATGATGTCACCGGTGAGCCCTTAGTCATTCGTCCGGATGATGAAGAGAGCACGGTAAGAAGCCGTCTGCAGGTCTATCACAGCCAGACCGAGCCGCTGGTGGCCTTCTATAAGGATTTAGCTGCCAAGGGGCAGACCAAGTTTGCCGCCATTGACGCCGATCGTCCGGTGGAGACCATTGCCGCTGAGATTGTGCAAATTTTAGGCTAAAGCTTAAGTTAGGCTGTAAAACCCCGCATCAGGCGGGGTTTGTCGTCTCCAGCAATGGCAAATTCGGTCATAAAATTTTCCTCCCATAAAGCTTATAATACTTTTAAGGTTTTAGCTTCTTCACTACAATAAACTCCCAAGCAGAAAAAAGGATCGCAACTTATGTTTAAACTTATGACCGTGTTAGGCACGGTAGCTTCCCTGGCGGTGATGAGCGTTTATGCTGCCGATGAGAGTGCTGACACTACTGTAGCGCCCACTACTGCGACGCCAAGTGCTGATGCCCCAGCTGAGCTTCAGATCCCTTGCCCACAAGGCTGGAGTGTGGAGAATAACCCCAGTGTGGAAAATTCGCTGTCCTATCTGCATGAAGGTGGTGATTTGGCGGTCAATATCACCTATGTGGCAGCTACGGTGGGCGCTAATGTAGAGCCCGAGGCCTATGCCCGGGTGGCAGCCGAGCAGTTAAGTTGCAATATGCCGGTACGCTCGAATTTAATTGAAAATGCCTGGTCCTTTACCTGTGATCCGCAAGGCGTGGAGGCCATTGTCTATGGCCAACAGGGCAATTTAGTCTTGCTCTCCATCTCAGGGCGGAGTACCGAGACAGAAAGTTATTTAGAAGACTTTGTGCGCTTTTTAGCCTATCAGGCACGCCGCAACTAAAATTAGTGCTATTGCCTGCCATCGCTAGTCAACTACCCCCGCCTAAAGAGGCGGGGGCTTGAAGCTGCAGAGCTTTAAGCCCAGGTTGACTAGCCTAAGTCCCGCAGGGGGCTGCGCTTATCAGGAAACAGGCACCGCGGAATGTTGATCCAAGTTTCGCGCTCTGCGGTCTGCGGCAACAAAGCTCTGAAGGGTAAGGAGCTTTATGCTGCAGACGCTAAACCCTGATAAGCCTTGGCGAT
>JAHLFG010000081.1 GCA_018883895.1 Candidatus Anaerobiospirillum merdipullorum | reverse complement strand
TTCACCCTGTTACCGTTCGACTTGCATGTATTAGGCCTGCCGCCAGCGTTCAATCTGAGCCATGATCAAACTCTTCATAAATTTAAAGGTTTGTTGGTCTGTTCTTCACTACCATGTTACTTGCGGTAGTTTCTCAGACTTGTTCAGTCCTTGCTTCAAGGACCCACACAGATTGTCTTATATCTCATTTTTAAAGAACTTACGCTCAGCGCTTTGGCTTTGCGTTGCTCCCTTGCGTCAGGGAACGGGTGCACATTTTAATGATCTTTTGTCCGCTGTCAAACTCTTTTTTAAATTTTTTCATAAAAATTTTTCAACACATTGTTTTTACACAAAATTAATTTTGAGCTTACGCCCTTAAGGCCAATCGAACCGTCCTCTTGCCAAGACATCTGCTCACTTAAAACTAAAGCGCCGGAAAAGTTACCCCTTCCGGCGCTCATTCAAGGCAATATTTTTACCTTTTACGCAGGCAGTGCGTAGACCAAAGAATTTAAACCTTAACCTTGACCACCACTTTAACCACGTCACTTAGCTTGCCCTGATAGGCCATACCCGGTTGATGGGCATCCTCAGGCGGCACGACCACTAATTTACCTGCCTGTAACACCACCAGATCATAAATATCAGGGCCGGCAAAGAACTTAATGTCATCCTCAGGTCTATCCTCGGTGACCTCAAGCCCGCTTGCCTCACACACGCCAAAGCCCTCGACGCCTGCGGCCAAGTACTGTATGTCTAAGTACTGATAATGTGCCTCAAAGCGACATTGCTCGAGAGGACGGGTGGTATAACGCTGCACTAAAGCAAAAGCCCCATCACAAATCTCATAACGCCCGTCGGCCATGCTCTTGATATCATGCGCGGCGATCCACTCATAGCAGCGTTTTAAGGTGGGTGCCAAGTAATCGTATTTGGCGGCCAATTGCACATTGCTGACAAACATCGTATCTCTCCTTTAATTAAGTGATCTGCTCTCTATTGTGCGGTTTAACTTTACCTTTGCACGTTAAATGTGCATAAAGTGTGAAGCCACACGATTTTTCTTTACCTAAATAAAAGCTTCAATGTAAGCCTAAAGCTCAGGCACTAATTGCCCGGATTTAAACTGCGCCCGATAGAGGACGTTACCGCTTAAGGACACTATCTTCAATTCCTTATCATCAATCAGCCCAAAGCTGCCCTCAGGCTGCTTACGCGGGATCCCTACTGATCCCGGGTTGACATTAATAAGCCCATTGTCAAGCCGCGTAATGCCCGGTAAATGGGTATGCCCAGAAAGCACCACATCGCCTAGCGTCAAACCCAATTGGGCCGCGCCGTCTACACTCTTAAAGTCATGCAAATGCCCATGGGTTAAAAACATTTTGCCCTTTAATTGTGGCAAGGTGAGATAGAGGTACGGGGCATTGCAGGGGAAATTGAACAGCATGCCATCAACATCCCCATCGCAATTTCCGCGCAGCGCCATGATGTTGTCAGCTCGCGCATTTAAGAGCGGCACCACATCGGCAGGCACATAGCCAGGCGGCAGCTTATTGCGCGCCCCATGATTTAAATTGTCTCCCAAGATAATGATGCGCTCGATGGGCATCTTAGCGGTCAAGGCGAAAACTTGCTCTAAAGCTGTTACCGCCCCATGGATGTCGGAGAGCACTAAATACTGCATAAATTCCTCATTTAAGTTTGTTTTTTGTGGCCTATCTTAGCAAAACTGTGTCAGTTGCGCGCAGAATATCGCTACAATGCAAGATAGTCGTTGGCCGTAAGTTAAGGTGCAGATAAATATGGATAAGTCCCATCGTCAGGCGCAGCGAGCCTTAATCATTACCGTAAGTGTGACGCAATTTTTTACCGCTTTCATGGGCTCGGCGATGAATGTCGCGGTAGAGGCGGTGGCCGCGGAGTTTGCCCTTCAACCACAAGATGCCACCTGGATAGTAACCATCTTTACCGTCTGCTCGGCCTCCTTTCTCTTAACTGCCTCTGCCATTGCCCAATACTTTGGTCTCAAGCGGGTATATAGCGTAGGTTGTATCCTTGCAGGGCTCAGTGCGCTCCTACTTAGCATGGTGCCATCCTTTAGCTTACTTATCATCGGTAGGGCGCTACAGGGCTTTATCTTGGCGCTTATTTTTTGTAGCGGCATTGCGCTCTTGATGGCACGTATCGATAAAACACAGCGCGCCTTAGCTTTGGCCATCAGTACCGCCGGCGTCTATGGCGGCCTTTCCCTCTCCCCTACTATCGCCGGGCTGCTCATTGACACCATAGGTTGGCGCTGGATTTTTGTGCTTGCATCAGGCGGCATCTTCACTGGCGCCTATTTTGCTTGTAAGTTAAGTAAAGAGACGCCCCCGCATCGCCAGGCTAACCTGATAGACATCCTGTTGAGCATGTTTGCCATGGCCTTTATTTTATTGGGCTTATCGCTACTTGCTAAAGGGCCGGTAATGTGGCTAATTGGCCTGGTTGGAGTGCTGTTATTAGGAATTTTTCTTTACCGGCAACATAAAAGTGCCCATGCTCTGCTCCCCACTTCGCTCTTGGGGCATAATCGCGCCTTAACTTTGGCTCTCTGCGCCTCAATTTTAAATTACGGCTCAAACTTTGCCGTAACCTTGCTCCTAGCTTTACATTTGCAATTTATCGTAGGCTATAGTGCAGCTAGTACCGGGCTTATCTTAATGACCCAACCGGTAGCCATGACCGTCTTCTCGCTTTTAACCGGTAAATTAAATCAGTCTCTTTCCGCCCATGCCTTAACCGTCTGCGGTATGGGCTGTATTTGCCTTGCCTTTGTCTATTACAGCCTGTTTCTTGATATGCACACCCCGCTTTATGCCATCATGGGCGCACAAGTGTTAACCGGCGTAGGCTTTGGACTTTTCTCCGCTCCCAATACCAATATCGTGATGAGCGCCGTGCCCCCGGCCCAATATGCTTTAGCCTCCGCGCTACAGGCTTTAAGCCGCAACTTTGGGCAAGCCTGCTCGATGGCATTGGCCACCACCTTGCTCTATCACTTTATCGATGCCTTGGTCGGCACCACCTTGTACCTCTACGAGTTAAATTACGCCATCAGTGCGATTTTTAGCTGCAATACCGTGATGGCGCTGTTGGGCACGCTTATTTGTCTTGTGGCCTGGCGTCGGGTAAAGACGACACCTTAAGTCGCTGCGGCTTAGTGTTAAGCCTTTCGCCACAAGATAGTCTTACCTTAAGCGAAGGCATTAAAGTAATGGTTTGATGGGGTTGTGTGGGATCGGCAATTTCATCGAGCAGTAACTTAGCTGCCGTCTTGCCTAAGGTAAATTTAAACTGATGTACGGTGGTAAGCGGCACATACATGAGCGCCGCAATATCAATATCATCGTAGCCTACAAGGCGCAATTGCTCGGGCACCTTGATGTGATGCTCCAGGCAATAGCGCATGATCCCTACCGTCACCATATCATTAATCCCAAAGATGGCATCGGGCCTGGTGGCCAATAACTCGGGGGTGCGGCGATATGCCTCCTCGGGGGTGGAGTCGATATAGATAAGGGCTTTTTCATCAAGCGGCAGCTGATGGCGCGCCATGACATCGCGCAAGCCGCGCAAACGATCGATGGTGGTTTGATTGTCCTCACGGCCAAGCATGCAAGCAATATGCCGACAGCCTAGGGACACCATATGCTCAAATAATTGCGTCGCGCCACGATAATTGTCATTGACCACCGCCGACAGTTGTGGGGTGACCAGATTGTCAATTTGCACGATGGGCATGCCACTTGCGCTTAGCTGCAGTAATTCCTCGGGCTTTGCAGTCATGGAAATAAGCAAGATGCCATCGACGCGGCGGGTTTGCAAGAGCTCCAGATAATGGCGCTCGGTTGCAGCATGACGATTGGCATTGCACAGCATCATGCTATAGCCCTGCGCTTCTAAATAGGCATGCACGCCCTTGACCACAAAGGAGTAATAGCGCGAGGTAATGTCGGGAATGAGCACCCCGATGGTATGGGTTTTATTGGTAATCAAACTTTGCGCCACCGCATTGCGCTTATAGCCCATCTCCTGACACTTTTTGACAATGCGCGCCGCCAATTGCGCCGACACGCCCTTTTTGCCATTAAGTGCCCGCGAGACCGTCGATGGGGTCACCTGCAATTCCTGCGCAATATCCTTAATACTGATCATTACTCGTGGCCTCTTGCCGCTAAAGCTAGACTTAAGTTTACTGTACGCAAATTATGCTATCTGAGCAACTAAAATTGCGCGCTCTAACACGCAATTTTACGCAAAGCATTGCGCTATAACGCCAATGGGATAAACAGCCACGTGGTGTTTTCACTTTAGATCTTGATTTTAAGCAGGATTAAACCATATAAACAGGTCATCACCACAGTCCTAGACGCCGGAGAAAATATGATCATTTCCACATAAAAGCCGCCCTTTTTCGCAAACGTTTGTGCACCGGCCCAAAAGGGCATACAATGCCCCAAAACTAGCATCTTTATACGCAAGGTACCATTATGAAAATTGCACTGATTTTAGAAAACTCGCAGGCATCGAAGAATGCGCTCATTTATAAAGAACTTTCTACGGTAGCTACTGCCCATGGCCATGAGGTGGTCAACTATGGCATGTATAGCGCTGAGGATAAACGTTGCCTTACTTACGTTATGAACGGCCTGTTAGCCTCCATCGTACTGTGCACCAAGGCAGCAGACTTTGTCGTCACCGGTTGTGGTACCGGTGAAGGCGCGTGCCTAGCCTGTAATGCCTTTCCTGGGGTGCAATGCGGCCATGTGACCTCCCCCTTAGATGCTTACCTCTTTACTCAGGTCAATGGGGGCAATGCCATCGCCATTCCCTATGCACAGAACTTTGGTTGGGGTGGCGAGCTTAATTTGCGCTATATCTTTGAAAAACTCTTTGTCGCGCCCTTTGGCGGTGGCTATCCGCCTGAGCGCTGTGAGGCTGAACAGTCCAACAAAAAGATTTTAGATGCGGTGAAATTGGTAACCCACCGACCGCTTATTGAGGTGTTGCATGGACTTGACCGGGATTTTGTCAAAAAGACCATTGACGATCCTAAATTTGCCGAGCTTTTCTACCCCGCCTGCCAAGATGCCGCGGTGGCGGAATTTTTACGCGCTCTTTAAATAAAGCAAGGGGGACAGTGGTGTTGGCCCCCTTAAGTCTACTTTGCGACAGACTATTAGGAAAAAGCTGGTTTACGCCGCGTCAATCTTGATGCGCTTGAAAGCTCCCTTGAAGCCTGGTTGCTTGACCTTTAAGACAAAGGTGAGCGCAAAGGCCACGAGGTATAAAGCGGCATAGGCATAGACCACCCCCTGCACCCCGGCTAAAGGTAAAATCACCACCGCAATGGCCGGGGCAACAAAGTTGGAGGTACCGGCTGCTAAGTTGTACACCGAGATGGCCGCGCCCTTATGCTCTGGCTCAAGCGTAGTTAAAATCGGGGTGATGGCCACGAAGGCACCGACGAACCAGCCCAATAACACGGCCGGGATGCAGGCGGCAATAAAGCTGTGCGGATAGGCCTGCGGGATAAAGTAGAACAGTAAGGTCGAGCCGAACATGCCGAGGCAGCCCATATAGCGCACCACGTTAATCCAGCCCATGATCTCATTCATAATGCCCCAGAAGACATTGGAGACAATGGTCACGGCAAAGAAGACCGTCCACACCAGAAGCCAATCATCCACGGCCCAGCCCAATTCATCGACGAACATCATCGGCATCACCACCGCAAAGCCAAATAGTGACAGCGTATTGATCACGCGAATGATGGCAGCATAGGTCACATGCGGATTTTTAAACAGTTTGACGGCAAATAAGAGCTCAGAAAACTTTTCCTTGGCCGATAAATTGGACTTCTCACTATTCTTTAAGCCCTTAAGGCCAAAGATGGCAATCGCGGCGCCGGAAACGGCAAAGATAAGCGCCAGCCACAGCGTACCGTACTCACCGATTAAGGGAATAGTGGTACTCGGGATCATCGAGCCAATCACGCCGATGCCAATGGAGTACACCGTCCAGAACCAGCCTAAGGCCGGAGAGATCTGGCACGGACCGACGTTTTGCACAATGCCGACTACAAAGCTGTACAAAAAGAGCGGATAGGCCAAACCGCGCAGGCCGTAAAAGAGGATGATGAAGAAATAGTTGGCGCCATTGAGGCCTAAATAGAGGAAGAACACATGGAGCAAAATCCACAGCGCCGCGCCGATCTTCATCGCGCGCTTGACCGTAATTAATTCGGCAATGACACCTGAGGACCAGGCCGATACCGCCGCGGCCAAACCATAGACGGTAAAGACCGCTGAAGATTGCGATTGGCTAAAGCCCAAATCCACCAAATACTGCGATAAGAAAGCCAGTTCAAAGCCATCGCCGGTCATAAAGAAGATAATGGCTAAGTAGCCTGGCAACAAATTAAGCGGCAAACCCCAATAGGTCTTGACCGCAGGCAAGCTGGTAGCTGACATAGAAAAAACCTCGTAAGACAAAATTCAGTAGCGGGCTAGAAAGCCGGGACTATCAAGGGGGAAGCCCCGGCTGTATCTAGTTAGTGCAAAATTAATTTCTTTACTTAATGGTGCGCACAAAGGCGTACTGCTCAGCTAAGTCCAGCTTGAACTTTTCATTGCGCGTTAAGTTGCCAAAGAGCAATTCGGTATTGGCATAGGCCTCAAGCGCGTTGGCAGAACTAAAGACCCCCTCGGCCCAGGCTTTATCAAATCCGGCGTCGCGATAATCAAATTCCAAGCCCTCATGCATCAGGCGCAGGAAGTTAAAGTACAGTGCCGCGATCAGCACCACGCCTGCGGGATTGACGCCCTTGACATAGCAGTCAAGTAAGGTCGGCTTGACGAAGTTAATCATCTTGGAGAAGGAGTCCTGGGCAATGCGCTCTAAGGTGTCCTTTAAGTGATCGTTCTTAAAGCGCTCAAGCACGGTGTCGCGATAATCCTCCAGGTCAATGCCATTGCCCTGAATGCACGGGATGACGGAATTGGTCACATAGTTGAAGGCGAGCGTATGGATAAAGCTGTCACGGGCACACTCATAAACATAGTGATAGCCCTTAATCACGCCGGTTAAGGCCATCAGGGTGTGGGTGGCATTTAAGATGCGCAGCTTGGCATCCTCATAGGCCTCCACATGCGCCACCATCTGCGCGCCGCCCAACTCAAACTTAGGCCGCGGAGCAATAAAGTTGTCCTCAATCACCCATTGGAAGAACTCTTCGGCCATCACCGGGACTTCGTCCTGCACGCCGGTAGCAGCTAAAACCTGTGCCGATAAAGACGGCTCCGGGCGCGGGGTAATGCGGTCAACCATGGTGTTGGGACAGGAAGTATGATCCTCGACATACTGCAGTAAAGCAGTGGCCCCGCGCAGGCTTAAAAATTCCTTTAAGCCCGTGCGGAACTTGCGTCCGTTTTCGCGCACATTGTCACAGCACATTAAGGTGACCGGATCTAGGTTATGGTCCATACGCTCTTGTAAGATGGCGGCAATCACGCCGTAAATGGTAGCCACGCCACCTTTTAAATCCGCGGCAATGGCCGGATCGTCCTGCATCAGCTTTAAGTCGTTATCTAAATAATAGCCCGCCTCAGTGACGGTAAAGGAAATCAGCACGGTATCGGGATTGGCGCCTTCAGCAATTAACGGTTTTAAGCCCTTTTCATAGGGGATGACCTTAGAGAAGGCCTTAATGGTGTGATATTGCTCCGTGCCTTGGGGATCGATGGTGAGCAAGGTATAGCTTAAATCTTGCTTTAACAGCCCCTGCACGGTACGCTCGGCATCATCGCGGATATTGCCAGCATGGAGGACAAAATCCTGCTCCCCTTGCGTCAGGAGCTTAGAGAAGCAATAGGCCTGATGAGCGCGGTGGAAAGAGCCTAAACCTAAATGTAACCAAATATGTGCCATGATAAAAACCTCTGTTATGCCTTAAAAAACTTTTACGTAACATTTACGTGTAAGTGTAATTATAAAGTCTTAATAAAAAGAAAAATTGGTAAGGCTCACGTTTTAGCGATCAGGCTTTGATAGAATAAAAAGCGCTAAGCGAAAAATTTTTACGCCCCAAGATCAAGGGCTTGCAAAAAACTTACATTTATTTAAAACAAAATTGATTGCAAAAATTTGCATTTTTCACTGCAAAAGGATGAAATATGGCAACGCTGACCGAGCGCTCTCTTACTGCCCTTAACGTTAAAGTTATTAATCGCAAACTGGTGATGGGAGCTTTATACAGCCCCACCGGCCTTACCAAAATGCAGCTCGTGCAAAACCTTAAGATGAGTTTGTCCACTGTCGATCAAAATTTAAAGGACTTACTCTCCGCAGGCATTATCGAGGAGCTGGGCTTTTGTCACTCCACCGGCGGCCGTAAAGCAAAACTTTTGCATGTCAAAAGTCGTTTAAAAGTGGCGGTGGGTATTTTTGCGCTCAAACATGAAGTGCGCTTTATCGCCTTAGATTTATATGGCAACCCTATCGGCAAGGCCTGTATCGCGCTCGACTTTGCCTGTAGCAGTGAGTATTTAACTGCCCTTAACGAGCACTTTGTGGCCTTTTTACACCATCATGCCATCAAGCGTGAGGAGCTTTTGCCGCTACGCTTTGCCGTACAGGGCCTGGTGGACACCACCGGGCAAAAAGTTACCTTTGGGCGCATTTTGCACAATGAAAGTTTAACCGCTGCAGCTTTAAGTGAGGCCCTTGACTGTGAAGTCATGCTCTGTCACGACGCCTTTGCCGCCGCCTTTTGGGAAGTGCTCTCCCACCCCGGGCTTGAGGATGCGGTATTGATGCTCTTAAATCGTAACTTTGGTGGAGCGCTCATTATTGACGGTAAGGTCTTAACCGGTCTCCATGGCCGCTCGGGGGTAATTGAACACTATTGTGTTGATCCTCACGGACCGCGTTGCTATTGCGGCGCCCAAGGCTGTTTGGAGTGTTATTGCTCTGCCGAGGCGCTAACGCGCTTAAGTGGTAAGGCTGCTGCCCAATTTTTCACCGCCTTGCGTGACGGGGATATTCAGGCGCTGGAGCTTTGGGAGGAGTACTTACAGCATTTGGCCTTAGCGGCGCGCAATTGCCTGTGCTTAGTAGATGGCAAACTGATTTTAAGCGGCTATTTAAGTGCCTTTTTAATTGCCGATGATATCGCCCGCTTGTGTCAGTACATAAGTCAGGGCAGTGCCATTGCCTTGAAACCTTGCGATGTCATCATCAGTAAGGCCGGTGATGAAACCGCCGCCTTGGGCGCTGCCCATATGGCCTTGCAGGAGTTTTTGCACGCCAAGATTCTGCCCCATTAAAAAAAAGCGGCCGCACGGGCCGCTTTTTGGGGCTTTATTTTCATGAGGAAAGAGAAATTTTAGGCCAGCTTATTTACCGGGCACCGCGGTTTTTCGCCCTTAATCGCCCGCACCGTCTCCTCGGCGCATTTGCGCTTTAAGTCATGCGCCGCCTGTACGGAGTACCAGGCAATATGCGGAGTGATGACAATATTACGTGCCTTACGTAGCGGACTTGTATCCTCTAAGGGCTCATGGCAGGTCACGTCAATGCCCGCCCCACGCAAATGTCCGCTATTTAAGGCCTGAGCCAAATCAGGCTCCTTCACCAGGCCGTCGCGCGCGACATTGATAAACCAGGCGCCAGGCTTCATCTTGGCAAAAGTGTGCGCGTTCATAAGGCCTAAAGTGTCGGCATTGAGATCACAGTGCAAGGACAGCACATCCGCCTGTGCCAAGACCTCATCAAAAGACAAAAGCTCCACGAAATCCAGCGTACTATCAGCTTTAATATGCTAAAGCTCAATGTCATAGGCCACTACCTGACAACCAAGAGCATGGGCAATTTTGGCAAAGGCACTGCCGATGCGCCCTAAGCCAATAATACCGACTGTCAGCGTGCTAATGCGGGGAATGGGGGCATAGCGAGCATAATCCCAGTACCCGGCCTTGACTTCAGCGGACGCTTGCCCGGGCTTGCGAATGAGCTCCATCATCAGCGCCAAGGCCTGGGCCGCAACTTCCTGCGTACCATAATCCGGCACATTGCACACCTGCACCCCATGGGCCGTCGCCGCCTGCAAGTCAATGTTATCCACGCCCACGCCATAACGGGCAATGAGCTTTAACTTGGGCAAAGCGGCAAAAACTTTGGCCGTAAAAGGGGCATATTGATTTAAACAGGCCACCGCATCTTGGCATTTTGCAATGAGATCATCCTCACTATGACATTGCTCTAAGCGCTAATTAAGCCCCGCTTGCTTAAAGACCGCAATTTCATCATTAATATCGGCATGATCGTTATCTGTGATCACGATAGTAGCTTGTTCCATAGGCTTATCCTTAAATTAAATCGTCCACCAACTTAAGTTAGAGGGCCGCTAAAATGCCGCCGTCTACGGCCAGAACCTGCCCGGTAATAAAGTCCGCCCCGGATGAGGCCAAGAACAAGGCGGCCGCCGCGACGTCCTCAGGCTTCCCCCAACGTCCAGCCGGAGTGCGCTTGACAATAAATTGATTGAACTTTTCATCGGCCATGAGCGGGGCATTTAATTCAGTTTCAATGTAGCCGGGAATAATTGCATTGGCCTGAATGTTATAGGGCGCCCACTCCACGGCAATGGCCTTGGTGAACATTTTGACCCCGCCTTTAGAAGCGACATAGGCACTAATCCCCGGTCTTACAATCTCAGACATTAAGGAGGCGATATTGATAATTTTGCCGCCCCCTTGCGCTTGCATCATCGGGAAAACCTGCTTACTTAGTAAAAAGGTGCCGGTTAAATTGATATCTAGCACTTGCTGCCAGATCTCTACACTCATTTCAGCCAAGGGGGCACGTAAATTCACGCCCGCGCAATTTACCAAGATATTGACACTCTTGCCCCACGCTTTAAGCTGCGCAAAAGCCTGCGCTACGGCATCTTGATCTCCCACATCGCAAACTAAGGCCTGCACGCGTCCTTCATGTTTACTATCAAGCTCCTGCGCTGCACGCCTCAATTCCTCTTGATGGCGCGACATAATAATGATCTCTGCCCCTTGGGCATAAAAGGCGGCGGCAATCGCCCGCCCAATGCCACGACTGCCTCCGGAGATTAAGACACATTTACCGTTAAACATCCGTTATGTCCTCTTGTGAAAACTTAAGCCGGCTGATGCGCAATAGTTTAATCAAACGTTTGCGCAACTTTATTTAAACAACTATCATAACAATCTGCGCCCAAAGGAGCATAAATATCGCTCAAAAGTGAGAGCTAACGCACCTTTTATGCCCTACTTTAAGGGTATGCCCGGCGCTTAAAGCAGCGTATTTACGTTAACGTTTGCTTAAGAACGCGTGGTGCCTTAGATAAAGAAAAACCGCTTTTAGCCCGACGGGCCGGAAGCGGCTTTTTCCCTCAAGTAAAAATTGCGCCCTACCCTTAGCGCACAAAGTGGTTTTTAATCTTAATTTGGCTCTCGACGATGTAGTCTGGGATACCCGAGGTGGGCAAGGGCTGACGCACCAAACACTCATGGAGCTTTTTAATGGCCTGATAGCCCTGCGTGGCCGGATCTTGGCAAATGACAAAATCGATAATGCCGCTTTTGACCAATTCGCGCGTGGTATAGATTTCATCGCAGGCAATGACAAAGCGCTGTTTATCGCGATTGGCAATAATGGCCGCCCCCAGGCCACTTACGCCTGAGCCCGATGCCATATAGACACAGTTGATGTCCGGGAAGGCAGCAAAGGCCTGCATCGCCGCTTGCTGCGTGGTAATGTCATTGTCCATGCCTTCGATAATCTTCACTACCTGATAATTGACCTTACGGGTATCAAGCTCATGAATAAAGCCGTCGACACGTAACTTATGGCCCTCGTGAATCTTCAGGCCCATGACAATTAAAATTTTAAGCTCTCGGCCCTGCGCGCATTTATCCAGCATGCCGGCCGCAATTTGCCCGGAGTTAAAGTAATCGGGGCCGACAAAGCACAAACGGCGCGTATGCGGAATATCGTTATTGATAAGTACCACCGGCATGCCCTGATCAGTAAGCTCATTTATCTTAGCGGCAATGACCGGGGAGTTGACGGTACACAGGGCCAAGGCACGACAACCGCGGGCTTTGAGCTCATTGATGGCCTGTAGATGCTCGCTTTCATCCCATCCTTCTTTTTCAATGAGCGCAATATCCAGGCCCAAATCCTTAAACTCCTGATAGGCCGCATTGATGCCGCGCTTAATATCATCAAAGAAAGGTGAATTAATGGAGGGCAATAAGATCCCAATTAAGCTTAAATTCTTTTGGGCCGACAAGGCGCGGCCGGCACGATTGGGCACATAACCCAAGGTCTGCGCCAAATGCTTAATCTTATCTGACGTAGCTGAACTTACTTCTTTTTTATCATTTAAGGCACGCGATACCGTTCCTACCGATACGCCGCTGGCCTTGGCTAAATCTTTTAACGTTACTGTCATCCCTGTCCCCCTGCGTTGCCGACTGGCATAGTCGCAAACGCTTGCGAGCTTTAACTTAAGTTTAAACGTCTTTGTGCAAAGTTACGTGTATACATGTTTAAAAGTTTGAGCTATCTCAATTTTTAACGTAAAAAAGTAGCGCAAGTTTGCGACACACCAGTTTAGCTCCCCATTAGGCTTAGCCACCCACCCCAAAAAATGTGAGCGCTATCAATAAAAAAGCCGCCTTGTAATCCAAGACAGCTTTTGCAGAGAAATTAAAGCTCCCACCTAAGATCTTACTTACTGTGGGAGGAGCTTCTTTAATGAAAGGTCAAGATTAAACTGCACCGGCCTTCTTTAAGGCAGCGCTGACGATCTCCACGGCCTCAGTTTCAATGCGCTTTAAGTGCTCAGCGCCCTTGAAGCTTTCCATGTAGATCTTATAGATGTTTTCGGTGCCGGACGGACGAGCGGCAAACCAACCGTTTTCGGTGACCACCTTCAGACCACCGATATCGGCATTGTTGCCCGGAGCCTTGGTCAATTTAGCCACGATCTTCTCGCCTGCCATGGTGTCAGCTTCCACCGCGGCCGGATCAAGCTTCTTTAAGGCAGCCTTTTGCTTGGCGTTTGCCGGAGCGTCAATACGGTTGTAAACCGGATTGCCATACTTCTCGGTCAATGCCTTATATTGCTCCGCCGGATCTTTGCCGGTGACGGCTAACATTTCAGCCGACAGTAAGGCGGCAATAATACCGTCCTTATCGGTAGTCCACACCGAGCCGTCCTTCTTTAAGAAGGAAGCGCCCGCACTTTCCTCACAGCCAAAGGCCAGTTCCTGACTAAAGAGTCCCGGCACGAACCACTTAAAGCCTACCGGCACTTCATAAGCCTTACGGCCAAGGCCTTCGGCCACACGATTCATCATCAATGAGGACACTACGGTCTTACCGACCATGGCCTGAGCCGGCCAATCGGGACGATGAGTGTAGATATAGTTAATGGCTGCAGACAGATAGTGGTTAGGGTTCATTAAGCCTGAGTGGCAAACAATGCCGTGACGGTCATAGTCAGGATCGTTACCAAAGGCGATGTCAAAGTCATCCTTCATCGCAATCAGGCCGGCCATGGCATAAGGGCTCGAGCAGTCCATACGGATCTTGCCATCCTTATCAAGGCACATAAACGAGAAGGTCGGATCGACGGCGTAATTTACCACCTTGATATTAAGCTTGTACTTATCGGCAATGCGATCCCAATAGTACAGGCCTGAGCCACCTAAAGGATCAACACCTAACTTAAGCCCGGCCTGAGAGATGGCTTCCAAGTCTAAAATCGAGCCGAGATCATTAACATACTCGCTTAACATGTCGTACTCTTGCACGTTATCAAGCTTTAAAGCCTGATGATACGGCACGCGCTTGACGCCCTTTAAGCCCTCGCGAATTAAGGCATTGGCTCTATCCTGCACCCAGGAGGTAATTTCCGTGCCGGCCGGGCCGCCATCGGTCGGATTGTACTTAAAGCCACCGTCAGTCGGCGGATTGTGCGACGGGGTGATGACGATACCGTCAGCAAGTCCCGTGGTACGGCCTTGATTGTAAGTTAAGATGGCATGGGAAATGGACGGAGTCGGGGTATAGCCATGATCTTTTTCAATGCGCACTTGCACGCCATTGGCACCTAAGACCTCAATGGCCGTGGCTAAAGCAGCCTCAGATAAGGCATGGGTATCCATACCAATGTACAGCGGGCCGGTGATATTTTCCTTAGCGCGATAATCAGCAATCGCCTGAGAAATCGCGGCGATATGGGTTTCAGTGAAGGAAGAATTTAACGAAGTGCCACGATGACCGGAGGTACCAAAGCTCACCTGCTCATCGGGATTGTCTACATCAGGTTTATTTAAGTAGTAAGCCGCCATTAAACGCGGAATATTCACTAAATCTTGCAGTCTTGCTTTCTTGCCGGCCCATTCGTGAATTGCCATATTCAAACCTCATATCTTATAGATGGGTAAATGTCTAAATGCCAGGACAAAGAGCAATGCTCCTTGCTTTTAATTGCATTGTACTGAAAAACAGCGCTTAAGCTTAAGAGCTTGAGGCGGTCATTTTTAAAATCGTGAAATTCGGCACTATCTTGGTGGGCAAATTGTGAAAATACCGCTACCGTGGTGCTGTCAAGCCCGTGAAGGCAGATTTAGGGTCTTAAATCCGTGAAGTGTCTAACAAAGCCATAAAAAAGTGTCACTCCACCTTGCTACCTTTAGTGCCCGGGCGTGAACAGTGAACATAGGAGGAAAAGTGTACAGAAAAGCAGAAGCAGCAGAAGAAGAAGACTCAATATAGCATTAAGAAACAATGAAAGGCGTCAACTTTAGGGCACGTGGCAGTACCGCGCAGTTAAACTGCGCGGCACAGGAATTGCTTAACGGCCGTTGACAACCTTCTTGAGCTCAGCGCCAGCTGAGAAGGAAGGGGTCTTAGAGGCGGGAATCTGAATTACGTCGCCAGTCTTCGGATTACGGCCTTCACGGGCATTGCGCTCCGTGACCTTGAAGGAGCCAAAACCCACTAACTGTACACGATCACCTTCGGCTAAGGCTTCACCGATACTCTCAAGCATTGCTTCTAAAGCACGGCGGGCGCTGGCCACCGGTAAACCAGAACGTGCAGCAATCTTAGCTACCAGATCAGACTTGTTCATGTTAATTCCTGCAATTTGTTGTTATAACTTATTAAGTTTTATAAAAAAATCAGCTTCCCTGGCTGAAACCGTGTCAATTTCACCACAAAAGGCGCTTATTTACAAGCAAAATCGCGAAAAAAGCGCAGTAGAGCGCCGTGGCCCGATAAGCAGTTTGGGACGACAAGGTTTTGATCATATTTATTAAACTTATTTCACTAGCGGTAAGGCTATTGTCCCGCTTTGCCCCCATCCTTTATCCCGTCTTTGCTTGGCAAAAGCGCATTTTTATGCGGCAAAGCGCGCAAAGCACGTTCTTTGCCCCCCGCCTATAGTAAAATAGGGCACCTTTTCTTTCTCTTACAGGAGCATATAGCAAAAATGGATTTATCACGTCCGATCAAGAGAGCTTTGATTTCCGTTTCCGATAAGACTGGCGTTGTAGAGTTTGCTCAAGCCCTCAGCGCCCGTGGCGTTGAAATCCTTTCTACCGGAGGAACTGCCAAGTTATTGGCCAATGCCGGAGTAAAGGTCATTGAAGTATCCGATTACACCAAATTCCCGGAAATGATGGACGGACGTGTCAAAACGCTACATCCGCTGGTGCATGGCGGCATCTTAGGCCGTCGCGGCATTGATGAGGCGGTCATGCAGGAGCATGGCATTAAGCCCATCGATTTAGTGGCCGTCAATCTCTATCCTTTCAGCGCTACCGTGGCCAAGCCCAATTGCACCTTAGAAGATGCGATTGAAAACATCGATATCGGCGGCCCCACCATGGTACGTGCGGCAGCTAAGAATCATCGCGATGTAGCCATTGTGGTCAATAGCAACGACTATGCCCGCGTCATTGAAGAAATGGATGCCCATGAAGGCTCGCTTACCTATGAGACCCGCTTTGATTTAGCCATCAAGGCCTTTGAGCACACTGCCGCCTATGACAGCGCCATTGCCAATTACTTTGGTCTTAAGGCTCCGGATTATGGCATTGATGATGGTGCCGAGCGCGTCTTCCCGCGTACCTTAAACTTAAACTTCGTCAAGCTGCAGAATATGCGCTATGGCGAAAACCCGCATCAAAAGGCCGCTTTCTACCGCGATTTAGAGCAACATGGCGCTTGCATTGCCACGGCCAAACAGTTACAGGGCAAGGAGCTGTCCTATAACAATATCTCCGATACCGATGCTGCCATTGAGTGCGTGCGCGAGTTCCCGGAGCCGGCTTGCGTTATCGTTAAGCATGCCAATCCTTGCGGTATCGCTTTAGCCCCGACCTTAAAGGAAGCTTATGAAAAGGCCTTTGAGTGCGACAGTGAGTCGGCCTTTGGTGGCATTATCGCCTTTAACCGTGATTTGGACGGGGAGGCGGCCAAGGCCATCATCGATAAGCAGTTCTGTGAAGTGATTGTCGCCCCGCATGTAAGTGAAGAGGCTCGTGCCGAAGTGGCGCGCAAGAAGAATATTCGCCTGCTGGAAGTCGGTGACTTAAGCGCCCGTGAGCCGCGTATTGATTTAAAGAAGGTCAATGGTGGTCTGTTGGTACAACAGGCTGACACCGTATGTGTCAATAAGGATGAGCTGCAAGTGGTGACCAAGCGTGCCCCGACGGATGAGGAGTTAGATGAATTACTCTTTGCCTGGAAGGTGTGCAAGTACGCCAAGTCCAATGCCATTGTCTACACCAAGAACAAGCGCACCTTAGGTATCGGTTGCGGCCAGACCTCCCGTGTGTTCTCGGCCCGTATCGCCTGCCTGCGTGCAGAAGATGCCAAGTTTGACCTGCATGGTGCCGCTTTAGCCTCTGACGCTTTCTTCCCGTTCCGTGATGGTGTCGATGCTGCCGCTGCCGCCGGTATCAGCTGCATCATTCAGCCCGGTGGCTCGATTCGCGATCAGGAAGTGATTGATGCGGCCAATGAGCACGGCATCGCGATGGTCTTTACCCATATGCGTCACTTCCGCCACTAATCTTTAATTAAGTTCTTACCCCGTAGGTTGCAGGTAGTCCCTGCAACCTTCCACCTAAGAGGAAAGAGAGAATGCAGATTTTAATTGTCGGCGGCGGTGGCCGCGAGCATGCCTTAGCTTATGCCTGTGCCAAGTCTTCTCAGGTCAAGACCGTCTTTATCGCCCCGGGCAATCCTGGCAGCGCCATGCTTGCCAAGGTAAAAAATGTCGCCATTTCAGCAGAAGACATTCCCGCCTTATGCGACTTTGCTAAAAAAGAAGCGATTGATTTGACCATCGTCGGCCCCGAGGCCCCGCTGGTATCTGGCATCGTCGATACCTTTAAGGCCGCTGGCTTAAAGATTTTTGGCCCGTGTAAGGCTGCCGCGCAGCTTGAAGGCTCCAAGTCCTTTGCCAAGGATTTCTTAAAGCGCCATCACATTCCGACAGCTGCCTATGCCGTCTTTGCTAACTTAAATGAGGCCGAAGCATACATTAAAGAGCAAGGCGCGCCGATTGTGATTAAGGCCGATGGCCTGGCTGCCGGCAAGGGCGTTACCGTGGCGATGACTGAAGAAGAGGCCTTGGCTGCCGTACGTCATTGTCTTGCCGACAATGCCTTTGGCGATGCCGGTGCCCGCGTGGTCATTGAAGAGTTCATGCAAGGTGAGGAAGCCTCCTTTATCGTGCTGTGCGATGGCGTCAATGCCCTGCCGCTTGCTACCTCGCAAGATCACAAGCGCGTGCATGATGGCGATGAAGGTCCCAATACCGGTGGTATGGGTGCCTACTCCCCCGCTCCGGTGGTCACCCCGACGGTGCATGAGCGCGTGATGAAAGAAATCATTCAGCCAACCTTAGATGGCATGCGTAAGGATGGTACTCCCTATCACGGCTTCCTCTATGCCGGTTTAATGATTGATAAGGATGGGGCGCCGCGTGTGGTGGAATTTAACTGCCGTATGGGCGATCCGGAGACCCAACCTTTATTAATGCGTCTGCAATCTGATTTGCCGGAGCTTTGTGCCAAGGCCTGCGATGAAGGCGGTCTTGCGGGCATGGAGTGTCAATTTGACCCGCGTCCGGCCGTCGGGGTGGTCTTAGCCGCTCACGGCTATCCGGGGACGGTGCGTAAGGGCGATGTCATTTCCGGTTTAGATGCCGCTTTTGGTCCGGATGTAATGGTCTTCCAGGCTGGCACCAAGGAAGTTGACGGCAAGATTGTCACCTCGGGAGGCCGCGTACTGTGCGTAACTGCCTTAGGCGATAGCATCAGCGATGCCAAGGCTAAAGCCTATGCTGCCTGCGAAAAGATTCACTTTGATGGCATGTTCTATCGCCATGACATCTCCGATAAGGCACAACGTCATTTAGCCTAAATCAGGATGTAGTGTGAAAAGGCCAACCATTGCGTTGGCCTTTTTACTTCATGTGGGAGTTTTTTTATCTGTGACTGACTTTATTGACGAAATTATTCTCTTTACCGTCTCCTTTGCCGCCAATCTCTTTGCCTCAGTTTCAGGCGGTGGCGCCGGCTTTGTGCAGTTTCCTCTGCTTATCTTAATGGGCCTGCCTTTTGCCGCGGCCTTAGGCACGCATAAGGTGGCGGTGGTATTTTTGGGCCTGGGTGCCTTAACCAAGAAATTTACCAATAAAAGCGCCTTTGCCTTAGACAAGCAAATTACGCTTATCATGCTCCTCTTTGGCTGCCCGGCGGTGGTGGCCGGATCGCTTATCATCATTGCCGTCCCGGCGCAGATTGCCGAAGTTATTTTGGGCCTTATCACTATTGCAAGTGGCATCTATACCTTAGTAAAGCGTCAATTTGGCGCCCAACCCTTGCAACAGCGCTCACGCACGCGCGTCATCTTAGGCACCTTGGCCATTATCTTAATTGGGCTTTTTTCCGGCTCCTTGTCCTCAGGTGCCGGACTCTTTTCGACCTTAAGCTTGGTACTTATCTTTGGACTGGAGCTTAAGCGGGCCATCTTACACACCATGGTGTTTGTGGCCACGCTGTGGAATGCAGTAGGAGCGGTCACCGTGGGTACGGTGGCCGAGATCTATTGGCCGTGGGTGCCGCTGTTGATTGTCGCCACCTTCACCGGCTCCTTTGTCGGCACCACCTTGCTTATCAAACTGCCGGTGACCATCGTGCGCATCATTTTCTCGGCCGTGGCCATCTTAAGTGGCGTAACCTTAATTGTCGCGGCCTTTTAACTTATGCCCCGGCGCCCCATGCTTACGCCCGCCCCGGGGTACTTTGCCATAGGGGCTACTTACTTTAGCTTTATGCGCCGTTGCCGCTTTACCCTGCGCGGCGGCGGCTTTTAATTTCTGCACCTCAAGGGCATAGAAGTCTGCGTGCAAATACGGCAAATCTTCAGTTAAAGTAAGGCCGATATTAGAGCAACCATCCTTGGTGCTTGATTTTAAGATGAGATGGACTAGGGACGGATCGCGCTGGGCCTTAATTAAAAGCTCCAACAGACTTACCTGAAAGTTTACTTCATTGTCCACTTCCGCCGTATCACGTAAGGCCTCATCATCAAGGAAATCTTCCGCCCGTTGACGGGCCACTAAGATGGCGGCCGATAAACTAGCCCGTGAGGCAATTTCCGCCTCATTTCCCTCATGCATCAAGATGGCGTCATAAGCTACCGTCAGGCAAATGGCCGCATCGGTGGCAAGTAGCGCACCAGTGCTCGGATCTTCTGGATCTGCCTCTTGCTCCAAATCCGGCACAAAGGGGTCAAATTGCGCCAGGGCCTTGGATAAATCAATATGATTGAACTTATCTTGATGGTAATACCACAATTGCTTTAAACAATTAGCAAAATGCGTACTGCCCTGATCTTGCTTTGCAAGTGAGCTCCACAGACAGAAATTAGCCAGCTGCCGTTGCGCTAAGGCTAAGGCAAATAAGCTTTGCTTCCACGGTGATAAGTGGGCCAATAATGGATAAAAGCGATCCCCGAACATATAACCTCAAATTAAGTTAACCGCAAAGCCGCACGCTCTGCCAATAAACGCCCTATTCTATCATTGACCCTAAAGTTATGCGGGGAAAAACTTTGCTTGTAAGGCGCGCAGACAGGTCACAACAGGTACGAAAGCCTGTGTCATTTGTTATCAACAAAATATTAACCAAAATACGTATAGTCCGATTTATGTGAAGGGCCTCACTTTTTGCACTTATACCCACATTTAGCCCTGCTGGGCACTTGATCAAACAGCGCTTTTTGTGATTAGATATTAGCATCACGACTACACAAAAATACAGCTAATTAGGATAACTAATTTTCATTAAAAGGTGGATGGAGCTTTTCTTATGGTGGGCTCCTTCTTTGTTTTTTATTGAAACCTATTATCCGAGCAGCACAACCCTACAACATGCTTCTTGCTCGATGAAATTTGAAGACTTTGTGTCTGTAGACACTAGGGAGGCCGCTTTAGGCGCCCGGCCACTCCCGAAAAAACATATTATTGCCATTAGCGGAACCATCTGCATTGCCGCAGCACTCTCCTTAATTATGCCGCAGCCGGAAAGTGCGCAGGATCTGCCAACGGAAGTTACCGCCTCGCTTCGCGAAATTAATACTCCCGCTCCGGCCAATCCGGCACAGGCCTTAATTAGCTATGCCCAAAATCAGTTTGCCCCGTCTGAGGAAGCAAAACCGCAACCTCCGGTGACCGTAGCTGCCACCAATACGGCAAGCCCGGCCACTACGACGCCAACGACCAGCTCCACCTTACAGCGCGAAGTGCAGCGTATGATGCAACCGCAGGCCACCTTAACTGAGGTGCTCACAGCCAATCGCCCCACTAAGTACGAAGCAACCGCGCATAAAGATGTCGTTGTCGCCAAGCAACCGCAAAATCTCGACAACTACGATGATTTGTTGCCTGAGTCTGAGTTGCAGGATGCCGACAGTGCTTTAAACGCCAAAATTCGTAAGCTTGCCCAAGAGGAAAATGCCAACGCTCCCATACAGAGTGTACCGGCTAAGTGGTATGTGGAGGATATTAAGCGTGGCGATACCCTTTCGTCGGTATTTAGCGACTTAAACATCCCCTATAACACTATGCAGGCTATCACCTCGCATAAAGAGGCGGGTCATAATCTTACTTCCCTGCGCCCGGGCAATACGCTGTCCTTTTTAATTGATGATGACAACAAGTTAGTTGCCTTCGTCAAACAGCTCAATAAAACCGAGCAATTACGCTTCTATCGCGATGATACCTCGAAGTTAAATTTCATCGCGGTGCGTGAGCCCATTGGCAAGCATCTGCAAGACGATAGCGATGCCATCGTGCCGGAAAAGAACTCCTTAGTGGCCAAGACTTCGGTTGCTTTGCAAAAACAGCCGGAAAGCAAGGTGACCAACCC
The DNA here is from genome assembly GCA_018883895.1 of Candidatus Anaerobiospirillum merdipullorum. GTDB lineage: Bacteria > Pseudomonadota > Gammaproteobacteria > Enterobacterales > Succinivibrionaceae > Avisuccinivibrio > Avisuccinivibrio merdipullorum. The sequence goes on along the minus strand of JAHLFG010000081.1, from coordinate 870 downwards.
CGCTGATATCTCCAACGATGTGCCGCTGTCACAGCGCCGCGGTCGTTTAGTGGTGGTGAATATCGGCAAGGGCCAGGCCTTCTCTTCCGCCGCTTTAAATGCCGGTTTAACCTATGGCGAAATCGATCAGATCTTACGCCTCTTCCAAGGTCGTATTCAGTTCTCGCGTCATATTCAGCCGGGAGACTCGATGCGTGTGCTGTTCTCCGAGAGCAAGGGTAAGGGCAAGATTAACGCGGTGGAATTTAACACCAAGCGTTTTGGCAAGATTGCCACCTACCGCAATATCGAGGATAACAAGTACTACGACGAAAATGGCTATAACAGCTCGTCTGCCAACTTCCGTCGCTTCCCGCTTAACGGTAAGGTGCGCATTTCTTCAGGCTTCAACCCGCACCGCCGCCATCCAGTAACCGGTCGCGTCAGACCGCATAACGGCACCGACTTTGCTGTGCGCATCGGTACCCCGGTCATCGCTCCGGCCGATGGTGTGGTGGTTAAGGCTACTTACTCTCGCTCGGCAGGCTACTACATTGTGCTCCGTCACCGTGGCTCTTATTCCACCGTGTACATGCACTTATCGAAGATCAATGTAAAACCCGGTCAGCGTGTGAAGATTGGCTCCACCATCGCCCGCTCGGGCAATACCGGCATGTCCACCGGCCCGCATCTGCACTATGAGCTGCGCCGCAACGGCCGCCCGGTCAATGCCATGCGCGTCAATCTGCCCAAGAACATTGACTCGACGGTGGCCAAGAAGCAGCGCCAGCGCTTTGCCAATAACGTCAAGCTCTACAAGCGCGAGCTCTATCAAGAAAGCCTGATGGCCAATCTCTAATCTCATCTACAGCCTCATGCAGTAACCTGCAT
>JAHLFG010000016.1 GCA_018883895.1 Candidatus Anaerobiospirillum merdipullorum | reverse complement strand
CGGTCGATAACGTCGCTGACGATGCGGCAGGGATGGTTCTCATCAATGAAGTCGTCAAGGCTGGGAGGCAGGACCATGGTTTCATGCTGCCGGTACTGTCTGAAGACGGGGTTAGCCATACTCACCTCCGGATAGTCTGCGCTGACTATGGGTGAATTATAGCAAAAACAGCTAAAATTTACAAGTAATTAACTGAAATAAAAAGGAAATATTTTGCGAAAACATTCTGTTTTGCAAAATTTTACCGTTTCTGGAACATAAAATCGGGGGTGACCTTTTTAGTCACCCCCTTATTTTTGCCCTTAACGCACCAATTTTTCGTGCTCCGGGATACGCTTGGCAAAATCAAACGGCGTTAACTGATAGACGTAATAGTTAAGCCAATTGCCAAAGAGTAAGGACCCATGCGAGCGCCAGGTGCAAGGCGGAGCGAAATTAGGATCATCATGCGGGAAATAATTGACCGGAATGTGCGGATTTTTGCCGGCATTAATATCGCGCCGATATTCTTCTGCCAAGGTCAAGGTATCGTACTCCGGGTGGCCGGTGACATAGACCTGATGCCCATCCGGGCTTACGGCCAAGAACATGCCTGCCTCGGGACTATCGGCTAAGATATGCAGATCAGTGTTTTCCTCAATGACCTGGGTGGGGAAATCAAGAAAACGCGATTGCGGAGCATAGAACACATCATCAAAGCCGCGAATTAACGGATCGGTAGTATGGGCCCGATTGTGTAAATACACGCCCGAGAGCTTGTCTTGGCGCATTAACATCGGCAGATCGTAAAAGACCTTTAAGGCCGCCGCCACGCCCCAGCAGGAGAATAAGGTCGAGGTCACATGGGTCGTTGACCATTTAAGAATGTCCTCAAGTTGCGCCCAATAGGAAACATCCTCAAAACCGATTTGATCAAGCGGCGCACCGGTGACAATCATGCCGTCATAATACTTGTCGGCAATATCCTCAAAGTCTAAATAAAAGGTATCTAAATGCGATTGCGGGGTATTGCGCGAGATGTGTTTATCCACGCGTAAGAGCTCAATATTGACCTGCAAGGCGGTATTGGACAGCTTGCGCAAATACTGTATTTCAGTGGTAATCTTCTTGGGCATTAAATTTAAAATGATCACATTCAGCGCGCGAATGTCCTGATGCGCCGCCCGTTGCTCGGTCATAACGAAGACCTGCTCGGCCGTTAAAACTGACGCCGCCGGCAGTCCGTTGGGGATTCTAATAGGCATACTATATTCCTTAAATGCAGGCGCTAAAGCCTTTTCCTTTTTGCAGTATCATAGAAGCCTGCCCTAGCACAATGCAAGTTAGCGCATCACTTTCACAAGGAAACATCATGCAACTTGAAATCATCTCTACCGGCGATGAGGTTATTACCGGTTTTATTACCGATACCAATGTCTCTTATTTGGCCCAAGAGCTGCTCTCTTTAGGCCTACAGGCGCGTTTTCGCCATACGGTGGGCGATAAGCTTGAAGATATCATCAAGTTGTTAAGTGAGCGCTCCCAAGAGGCCGATATTATCTTGGTAAATGGTGGCCTTGGACCTACCACCGATGACAATACCACGCAGGCGGCAGCACAGGCCGCCGGTGTGCCCCAAGTGCTGTGTGAGCCGTGGCTTGCCAAAATCAAAGCCTGGCATGAGGCCCGACAGCGGATCATGCCACAGAATAATATCAAACAAGCGATGCTCCCGGCCGGTGCGACCATGATAGACAATCCACGCGGCACCGCCTGCGGCTTTTATTTAAAGATAAATCGGGCGATGTGCTTCTTTACCCCGGGAGTGCCCTCTGAGTTCAAGCCGATGTATCAAGAGTCCATCCGTCCGTGGCTGATGGCACATTTGGGCATGAGTAAGGCCACACAGGTAAAACGCTTTTTCTGCTTTGGGGTATCTGAATCCAAGATTGGGCTTACCCTGCAGGGACTTAATCTGCCCAAGAGTACTGTCATCGGTTATCGCGCTGCCTATCCCTTACTTGAAATTAAGGTCATTACCCATGGGGCCACGGATGAGGAGCGCACGGTAGCCATTGCCAAAGTGAAGGAGAACTTACGCTCCTATCTTATCTGCGAGGATAACTTTGCAATAGATCACAGTTTAAGTCAGGTCGCAGGCGCGGGGGCATGGGCCATTTTTGACGGCGCGACTGCCGGCATATTGCCTACCATGTTAAGCCCGACACTTAATATAAAGCGCGCCTTAGTCGGCACCTTACAAGAAGATCCGGCCATCATCGCAGCTTTAAGTCAGGATGTACGCTATGTACTGACCTTAAAGCAAGGTAAGAGCGGAGATACTATCTTGCAGTTAAACGATAAGGATGAGCCACAGCACAATCTATGTTGCCGCTACCAACTTAATATCACCATTAAAGATAAGAAAAAGGACGCGCAGGCCTTAGTGGCCGCTACCCTCTGTCTGCAGCAATTAAGCGGCCAACCCTTATTGCGCCCGGATAACGCAGAAATGGAGATTATCAATGGCAAATGAGCAACAGTTGCCGCAAGTGGCAGTCCCTAGCGTCAGTGTCATCATCTTAACGCGCAATGAAAGTGCCAATATTGTCGACTGCATCCGCTCGACTGACGGTTTGGCCAGTGAGGTTTTAGTCATCGATGGTCAGAGTACCGATGATACCTGTCAAAAAGCGCAAGAGGCCGGAGCACGCGTAGTAAAACTTACCACCTGGGAAGGTTGGGGCCACAAGCGCCAACAAGCTCAATTGGCAGCCAGCGGTACCTATATTTTGCATTTGGATGCCGATGAGCGTTTAACCCCACCGCTTAAAGCCGAGTTAAGCGCCGCTTTAGCTAAAGCACGTGGCAATGAGATCTTTGCTCTGCCGCGGCACAATCATCTTTTTGGGCAGAGTATTGCCCATTGCGGGTGGTCGCCTGACTATGTGCTGCGTTGCTATCGCAACGATTACACTAAGTTTAACGATGCCAAAGTTCATGAGCATGTGTTAGTGCCAGCTGATGGTAAGGTAATTTATTTAAAAGCTCCGCTCCTACACTACACCTATCAAAGTGTGGAGCAATGCCTGCGTAAGCAAATGAATTATGCGCTGCACTTTGCTCAGGAGAAGGATGAGCGCGGCAAAAGGGTAGCTTTATGCTCCATTCCGCTGCGCGGACTCTTTACCTTTATGCGTGTCTATATACTGCGCCGTGGCTTTCTTGATGGCCGCTGGGGGCTGTGGAATGCCATTTCGTCAGCTAGCTATACGGTAAATAAATACTTGGCGCTCTATGCGCAAAATAAAGGTAAGAGGTTACACTAGCGCTAAAAAGCAGATGCCATGCTTGGACCTCACGGCTTAAGCATGGCATTAACAAGTGGAGAAAAAATGCAAAAAGGAGCCCATTGGCTCCCGATGAAAAGTTCATTGCGATGGCGGAACGGACGGGAATCGAACCCGCGACCTCCTGCGTGACAGGCAGGCATTCTAACCGGCTGAACTACCGCTCCACACTTAAATAGTGATGCCTGGCGATTTCCTACTCTCGCACCGACGTACGCGGC
>JAHLFG010000080.1 GCA_018883895.1 Candidatus Anaerobiospirillum merdipullorum | reverse complement strand
CAATCCTATACTGACAATCCCTAAATCACCCGCCAAAGTCTAGGGATATTTCTACGACAATTTTATGCCAAAATTTCTGCCCTGATTCCGCATAAGAATCAGGGTTTTTAATTAAAATAAGGTTCTAAACTCGGGAAAACCTTTAGTTGTTAGGTAATGGCGCCATATTAATAGGCTCTTAAAATCTCTACTTCTTAACTTAAATTAGACCACTCTCCTCATATTGGCTAACTTACGTTAGGTTAACTTAGATGTAGCGCATCATAAATCTTCTGCGCCAGCGCGCGGCTGATACCCGGCACCTTGGCCAATTCATCGACCCCGGCACGCATGACTTCTTGTCTACCACCCAAATGCTTGAGCAAGGCCTGCCGGCGTTTGGCGCCCACTCCCGGGATTTGCTCCAAGGCCGAAGCGGTACGCGCTTTTTGCCGCCTGCCGCGGTGCCCAGTAATGGCAAAACGATGGGATTCATCGCGAATATGGAGCACCAATTGCAAGGCCGGATCGGCCAAGGTCAAATGGTATTCTTGATGGGTAAAGCCGGTGATTAAGGTCTCCAAGCCCTCTTTACGCCCTTCGCCCTTGGCCACGGCCACAATCAGCGGTACTGCTATGCCAGCCTTACTATAGGCCTCACCGATAACTTCCTCAGCCTGTTTTAACTGCCCCTTACCACCATCGATAAAGACGATATCCGGACGCTCTCCGTGTTTAACATCGCGAAAACGGCGCGTGAGCACTTGATGCATGGCCGCAAAGTCATCGCCGGGCGTAATGCCTTCGATATTAAAGCGCCGATAGCGGGAGTTTTCAGGCCCCTCGCGGCCAAAGACCACACACGAGGCAACGGTGAGCTCACCTTGGGTGTGGGAGATATCAAAACACTCCATACGCGTCACCCCTTGCACCTGCAAGATGGCCTCTAAGGACTCAATGCGCATCTTGGCCGTGGCACTGGAGGCTAATTTGGCATTGAGCGCCGTATGCGCATTGTCAGCGGCCAAGCGCAAATACTTAGCGCGCTCCCCAATCACGCGATGGTAGAACTTCACCTCACGACTGCAAAGCTTATACACCGCCTGTTCAATCAGCGCCTCATCCTCAAGCGCCTCACTTAGGACAATTTCCTTAGGAAACATGCGCGCCCGACTGTCATTTAAATAAAATTGCATGACAAAGGAGGTCAAAAGCTCGCTGACACTGCCTTCAGAGGGCAATTGCGGGAAGTAAGAGCGCGTACCCAAAATGCGCCCGCGGCGAATAAAGAGCACATGCACGCAGGCCAGGCCGCCGGCAATGGCCGGGGCGAGCACGTCCATGTCGTAATTTTCCTCTGAGGAGACCGACTGTGACTCTTGCACGCGCCGTAAAGCCAAGAGTTGATCGCGCACGCGCGCAGCCTCTTCAAATTGCAAGGCATCGGAATACTGTTGCATGCTTGCAGTCAGCGCATGTAATACGTCTTGATCGCGACCATTTAAAAAGAGGCGTAACAGCTCTACTTGCTTGGCATAATACTGCTCCTCCTGCGCACTCATGGCCACACAAGGTGCCAGGCATTTGCCCAATTGCGCCAACAGACAAGGGCGCGAGCGATGCTCATACACATTTTGCGCACATTGGCGAATGGGAAAAATCTTTTGCAAGATGCGCAAACTGTCCTTTACGGCCGTGCTATCTGGAAAGGGGCCAAAATATTCCCCCTTAATACGCTGCGGTCCACGATGGTAATACAACGCCGGGTGTTTTTCGCTTGTCAGTAAGATATAAGGATAGGACTTATCGTCACGTAGCAGAATGTTATAGCGCGGCTGATACTGCTTGATAAGATTGTTCTCAAGGATTAAAGCCTCGGTCTCAGAAAAGGTGACGGTAAACTCAATATGGGCAATATGTGACACTAAGGCACGGGTCTTAGGTGCCACCTGCTTTAAAAAATACTGCGCCAAACGCTTTTTTAAATCTTTGGCCTTTCCAACATAGATAACCGTGCCCTTGGCATCATACATGCGATAAGAGCCCGGACGATTGGGGACGGTCTTTAAAAAAGCCACATGGTCAAAACGACCTGCGGCAGGAGACGGCTCAACATTATCAGGCAACGCCGTCAAATCAGGGGCCGCTTGAGCACTTAAAACCGTTTTAACTTGCGCTTGAGGCTTGGAGTCATTTACAGGCATGAGCTTAATTTCACCGCAAAAAATCTGCGCCTATTGTGCCGCGCAGTGACGGTGAAAGCAAGCTTAAGCAAGATAAGGAAAAAGGGCAGGAGGTATAGCCCCTGCCCTGATTAATCTGCTATATGAGAAGCGTTAGCGCAATATTAGAAAGCCGGTAAGACGGCGCCCTTGTACTTCTCTTCAATGAACTTACGGGTATCTTCAGACTGTAAAGCCTTGACTAAGATCTGCATATCCGGGTTCTTAGCGCTTTCAGGATTTCCCACTAAGATATTCACATAGGGCGAATCTGCACCTTCAACTGCTAAAGCATCGCGGTTGGGGATGAGATCAGCCTGCATGGCAAAGTTGGTGTTAATCACGGCCAAATCGAGATCGTCTAAGGCACGCGGTAACTGTGCAGCCTCGAGTTCACGGATGTCTAAGTCGTGCGGATTTTCAGTAATATCCATCACGGTGGCAGTAATATTGGTCGGATCGGCAAGCTTAATTAAGCCCTGGCTGTGTAAGAGCAGTAAGGCACGGCCACCATTGGTCGGATCGTTAGGGATACCCACAACGGCACCATCAGCCACCTGCTTTAAGTCCTTAACCTTCTTAGAGTAAATGCCCATCGGCTCAATGTGTACCGGGCAAATTTCCACTAAGTTCACGCCGTGATCTTTAATAAAGGTCTGTAAATACGGACGATGCTGGAAATAATTGCCATCCAAATCACCATCGTCGGTAGCTAAGTTCGGCTGTACATAGTCATTGAACTCAACAATCTTGAGATCAACACCCTGCTTGGCCACCAGCGGCTTGACGAACTCTAACACTTCAGCGTGCGGTACCGGAGTGGCACCAATGGATAACTCACCGGCCTGAGCGTTTAGGCCAAATCCTAACACGCAAGAAACCGCGGCTGCTAAGGCTAATGCTTTTTTCATATCAGTTTGCTCCTTAAAAACCCTAAAAAATTTTGAGGGGGTTTTTCGCAATAAATGCATTGTGACCATTCAGCGCGCATCTGACAAGGGGATGCCCTCTTGCGGGGACAATTATGCACCAAAAAAGAGCAATTTTAAAAAGCTCCCCCAGCGTTGCCAGTGAGGACGCTAGGGGCAAAGAAAGGCTTAACGATGGTCAAAACGGCGGGTTAAATAATCGCCAATCCATTGCACAATTTGTACCATCAAGATCAAAATGATGACGGTGGAGATCATTACATCGGCTCTAAAGCGCATATAGCCATAGCGAATGGCCAAGTCACCTAAGCCACCACCACCGATGGTACCGGCCATAGCCGAGAAACCAATGATCACAATAATGGTGATGGTAAAGTTCTGAATGAGCTCCGGCATCGCCTCAGGAATGAGCACCCGGCGCACAATTTGCCACGGGGTAGCGCCCATCGACTGCGCCGCCTCAATCAACCCATGTGGCACGGTACGGAGCGAAGTTTCTACCAAACGGCCGATAAAAGGCACTGTGCCAATAGTCAGCGGCACAATCGCTGCAGTAGTACCAATGGAGGTGCCAACAATGAATTTAGTTAGCGGAATAATCGCCACCATCAAGATAATAAAGGGAATGGAGCGCAGAGCATTGACAATGGCTGCCAAAATGCCATAAAAGCGCGGGCTATCCCAGAAATAGCCTTTAGAAGTTACCAATAAAAGTACCCCTAAAGGCACCCCTAAAATAATGCACACTGCCGAGGAGATAAAGACCATGTATAAGGTCTCCAAGCTCGCCCCCCAGAGCAGACCGCCAATGCGGCTTAGGGCATCAAAGTTCAGAAAGCTGCTTACGTTCATCGTAGCCTAAGACCTCTACCTTATGGACACGTTGCTTAAATTCATCAATGGCATGCTCAATCTCGGAGCGTGCGCCGCCGATTTCGACCGCCATAATACCAAAGGGCTCATTTTGAATATGATCGATATCACCTGAAAGAATAGAGATCGAAACATCACAAATCTTGGCCACTTCGACGATTACCGGGGCGTCGGCCTTCGGACCTAAGAACAAGAGCTCAACCACAGCCTTAGCGCCTTCGTGATACTCCGGTACCACTTGCGTGTGTTGCAATAAATTAGGTAAGCCACGCCGCACGGCCGCGGAGACTAAACGCTTGGTTAAAGCCTGCTTTGGATCAATAAAGATCTCAATGGCACTGCCAAGCTCCGTAATCACGCCACCATCAATCACCGCCACGCGATCGCAACATTGCTTAATCACTTCCATCTGATGGGTAATGATGACAATGGTTAAATTGAGCTTTTTACGCAAAGTGGTTAAGAGCTCTAAAATAGAGCTGGTGGTCTTGGGATCTAGCGCCGAGGTCGCCTCATCGCACAATAAGACCTCCGGATTAGAAGCGAGCGCTCGGGCAATGCCCACACGTTGCTTTTGTCCGCCTGACAATTGCGCCGGATACATCTGCGCCTTATCTGACAGCTCCACCATTTCAAGCAGCTCACGCACGCGCTTGTCGATAGTAGCTTTATCAGCCGTGCCCGCAAGCTGTAGCGGGAAGGCCACATTGTCATAGACGGTAGCCGAGGAGAGCAAGTTAAAGCTTTGGAAAATCATGCCAATATGCCGCCGGGCCTCACGTAACTCCCGCTCGTTCATGGCCGTTAGATCTTGTCCATTGACCTCTACCGTGCCGGAGGTAGGACGCTCAAGCATATTGATAATGCGAATTAAAGTAGACTTACCGGCGCCGGACAGACCGATAACGCCAAAGATTTCGCCTTTGTTAATTTCAAGCGAAATTTCGCGCAAGGCCCGCACCTCATTGGGGGTGCCGGGATTATAAGTCTTAACGATATGACTTAATTTAATCACGAAAGTGCCATTCCTTGATGCTATGGCAGCCCGTGTGGCCGCCACTAGTACAATTTTAGGCCCGAGAGCCTAAAGGGGCTGCATATAAAAAGCTAAATTTTTTGAGGGGAATCATATTATACAAGGAAAAGTCAATCCTGCCCAATGTGATCGCTTGCACACTTTATGAGCATTTTATATCCACTTATGTAAATTAATTGTTATGAAGCCCTGGTTAAAGCTACACTGTAGTCAGGGACTTAACTGAGGTGATCCCCTCAACCACCGTCAGGCTTAAGTCTTGGATGAAATTATTATTTTATTAGCGTTAAGGATTATCTCATTATGTCCAAGCTTAACCCCCCGTTTCGTGCTGATCACGTAGGTTCATTTCTGCGCTCTCCGGCCATTGTGTCGGCCCGTGCCCTGCATGCTAAGGGCATGCTCAGTGACGCTGAGTTGACTGCGGTGGAAGATAAGGAAATTAAGCTCTTAATTGAAAAAGAATTGCAGCATGGGCTACAGGCCGTGACCGATGGCGAATATCGCCGCTCGTTCTGGCATTTAGATTTCTTAGCAGCACTTACGGGTATCGAGCATATTAAGGCTAAGGCCTGGTCGGTACAGTTTAAAGATGCCGCCCCTAAGGCCGAGACCATTCGTATTGTCGATAAGATTGCCTTCCCGGAAAATCATCCCTTTATCGAGCACTTTGTTCGTCTGCAAAATTTAGCCGGTGAGGCGATGGTCAAGTTCACCATTCCCTCTCCGTCGATGCTGCATCTTATCTGTTGCGTGCGTGCTGAGAACTATGCACCCATTGCCTACTATAAAGATAATGAAGAGCAATTGTATGCCGATATTGCCGCCGCCTATTGTCAGTGTATCGACCTGCTCTATGCCAAGGGCTGTCGCTATTTACAATTAGATGACACCTCCTGGGGTGAGTTCTGCTCAGCAGAAAAACGCGCGACCTATAAAGAGCGCGGCTTTGATTTAGACGCCATTGCCGCCAAATATGTCGGCATGATTAATACCATCATGGCCCACAAGAAGCCGGATATGACCATTTGCATGCATATTTGCCGCGGCAACTTCCGCTCCACTTGGTTCAGTTCAGGCGGTTACGAGCCGGTAGCGCAGGAGCTCTTTGGCAATTGTCACATTGACGGCTTTTTCTTAGAGTACGATAGCGATCGTGCAGGCGACTTCAAGCCTTTGCGCTTTATTCAAGATCAGACCGTAGTCTTGGGTCTTGTCACCTCCAAGACCCCAGAGCTTGAATCGCTTGCCTTAATTAAAGAGCGCGTGGCCGAGGCTACACAATATGTACCCTTAGAGCAATTATGTCTCTCCACCCAATGCGGTTTTGCCTCCACCGAAGAGGGCAATAACTTAACTGAAGCTCAGCAATGGGCCAAGGTCGACTTGGTGGTACAGGCAGCAAAAGCCATCTGGGCTGATGCCTAAAATAGGGTCAAGCCACCTTGTAGCTGAGGTGGCTTTTCATGCTTTTTCAGTAAGAGCTATTGTCAGCCACGGCCTTGGGCATTAAACTTTAAGCGTTGGCGTTAGCGTTTTGCAGGATGCTAAGGGGATAAGATGAGCTTTGACAAAATTAAGAGCATGTTTAATGGTGATCATGCCACCGACACTAGCACCCAGCCTAACCGTTCCCCGACTCCGCCCTTGGATAAAAAGGCCATTTTTAAAGATGTCGCGCTCAATGACTTTACCCCCAATATCAATCTCGGGCCTAATGAAGTGGCCGAAAAACAAATTGAAGCCGCGCAATATCAACCTTTTACGGTCAATTATCAAAGCCAAAGCCCCAATTATGATGAACTTGCCAAGGAGCAACAAGCACGCGTTAATGCCGCGGAAATCGCTTCTATCAATGATAAAGAAACCGTCGCTTTTAAATTAAGCCTCTTATTGTTCTTTCGCCAGTTGGTGGCTGCCTTTTTCTCCCACACCACCTTAAATATCTTCTTGCCACAATTGTCGCTTCGCTTTGGCCCCTGTTACCCCAGCTCCATGGCCCTGCCCTATTTAATTAGCGGTGCTATTGCCGGAGCCCTGGCAGCCTTTATATGCTATTTCACCGTCACCTGGCAACTTACCGGTGGTTTTTGCCTCTTCTTTTATATCTTATTAAGTGGCCTGACAGCTTTTCGCGGCCTGGCGGAATTAAGTGGCTTGGTGACAAGACGGCGCGCCGACAGCATGACCTATGGCGCCGCGCTCTTCTTACCCTCAGTGCTCTTTATTTTTATCTTAAATGCCATTTTCTTGCGCAATGAGCCTTTTGAAGGAGGGATCTTCTTTGCCCTAGCTACCATGCTCTCAGCCGCCTTTGCCTCCAGCCTCTCCTTTGACATCAAACAAGACCCAGTCGATAGCTTTGGCACCATGAGCCTGAAAGGAGTTCTTTGCCTGGCCCTTATCGTCTGCATCTTTACCATGCTTATCTTTAAATTAACGGTCGCTTGCTCGATTTTAGGCTTGGCACTGCTATTGCGTCTTATCATCGGCTATTATTTCAATCGCCATAATGTGCTGGCCTCACGGCAACACATCTGTGTAGCGCAACTTATCATTATGCTGGCCTTGATGTTTGATCTCCTGCTGTTAAGCCTCAATCACAACATCTTAAATAATGATCTCTATACCCTGCTCTCAGCCCAGCATCTCATTGCGCTTAACTAAAGCCCACGCTTAAGGCACAGCGCATTTAAGCAACACTGTGCACATTGCGGTTTTTGCGCCTTACACACATAACGCCCATGCAAGAGTAAGTAGTGATGGGCATCTAACAAATACTGCGCCGGGATATAGGGCACAATATTATCTTCCACTGCTTTAGCTGTGCTCCCTAGGCACAGTCCGGTACGATTGGCCACGCGAAAAATATGTGTATCCACCGCCACCGTAGGTTGTCCAAAAGCGCAATTTAATACTACCTTGGCCGTTTTCGAGCCCACCCCGGGTAACTTAATTAAATCTGCATAGCTATCCGGCACCTTACCGTCATAGTACTCACATAACATAACCGACAACTTATATAGATAGCCAGCCTTAGCCCGCCACAGGCCGATAGATTTAATATAGGGGGCAATGCCATCAGCGCCTAAGGTCACCATGGCTGCCGCATCCGGAGCTGCCTTAAATAAGTCAGGAGTGACTTTGTTGACGGCAATATCGGTAGTCTGAGCTGACAGGACCACCGCACATAAAAGCTCAAAGGGATTATTAAAATTAAGCTCACTGCGAGGATTAGGATGCGCGGCTGCCAGTAAGGCAAACATCTCCTCGCGCTTGCGGGCACTGAGTAAACAAATTTTAGCGTGGCTTGTGCGTGGCATTCAGCTCTCCTTGCTTATATTGAGGTCAGCCCCAAGGGCGAACAAATAGGTTACAATAGCGCGCTTGCCGAGTTGTTGATTTTTTATCGCAATTTGTGTGCACGACTTTGCGCTATGATGCGCGGTACAAAAAAGTTTCTTAAGCTTAAAACTTTACTCATGGATCCGCAAAGTGATTGAAGCATTAATTCTCTTTTTTAGCGCTGCCATTGTAAACAACTTTGTTCTGGTGCGCTTTTTAGGCATTTGCCCCTTCTTAGGCGTGTCCAAGCATCTCTCGGCAGCCTTAGGTATGGGGGGTGCCACCACCGCGGTGCTGGTATTTACCTCCTTTTGCTGTGCGGTGGTCAATAACTATATCTTGCAGCCCTACAATCTGACTTCCTTTGCCCTTTTAGTTGACATCGTCATCATTGCTGCGGCCGTGCAGATCACCGAAATTGTGGTCAAGCTCTTGTCTGAGGACTTATATCGCGCTTTAGGCATCTATTTACCGCTTATCACCACCAATTGCATTGTCTTGGGCTTGGTCTTACTCAACGCCTCCTTAGAGCACAATCTGTGGCAAAGCGTTGTCTATGCTGCAGGTGCCGGTGCCGGCTTTACCTTAGTCCTCACCTTATTTGCCGCCATGCGCGAGCGTTTGGCAATTGCCGATGTACCCGCTCCTTTTAAAGGCTCGGCCATTGCCTTAATTACCGCCGGGATCATGAGTATGGCCTTCATGGGCTTTGCCGGCTTTACCGGGAGTGCAGTCTGATGATAGCTGCCGATGAACTTAAATTTGTCCTCTATTTGGCCTTAAGTCTCTTTGTCCTGGGACTGTTATTATCCTGTCTAGCTCGCGCCTCCTTTAAAGAGGAGGGCCTGGCGGCAAAGCTCGAGCGGGCCTTGCCTGGCGCACAATGTGCACAATGCGGTTACCCCGGCTGTAGCGCCTATGCCCAAGCCCTGGCCAATGGCGAGACCACTTGTGACAAATGTACCCCCGGAGGCGAGGATACCATCAAGGAATTGGCGGCCATCTTAAATATTGATCCGCCGACCAAAGCCGATGAAGAGAGCTTATTTGCCCCGCGCCAGGTAGCCTATATCCATCAAAGCCTGTGTACCGGTTGCCATCGCTGTGCCCGGCACTGCCCGGTGGATGCGATTGTCGGCAATATTAAGCAGCCTCATGAAATCTTAAGTGAAGAGTGCATTGCCTGCGGCGATTGTGTAAAGCAATGCCCGGAAAACTGTATTGAAATGATCTCCATGCCGCTTGAACTTAAAAACTTTAACTGGAACATTAAATCAATCCGCATTACCGGAGGTAATTCCTAATGGCCGCGGCGCAATTGGCAAAAATTCTGCATGGCAAAATTTGGCGCTTCTTTGGCGGCATTAAACCGGCCGAGCTTAAATCCACCTCCGCCGCCCCGATTGAAGAATTGCCTATTCCGACCTTAATCACCCTACCCTTAGAGCGCCACTTGGGCCCGGGTAGCGAAATCTTGGTGAAAGTAGGCGATAAAGTGAAGGCAGGACAGGTCCTAACCATTCCCGGGGGCAAACGTAATGTCCCCTTGCATGCCTCCACCTCGGGAACCATCGTTGCAATTAATGAGCAGGTATTGCCGCATCCCTCCGGCTTTACCGGACGGTGCATTACCATCAAATCTGATGGTTTAGATGAGCATATGCCGCCCTCCCCCATTGAAAATTGGCAGGAGAAAAGCGCTACCGAGCTTTTAGAGCGGATTCGCTTTTTTGGCATTGAAGGCTTGGGCGGTGCTCAATTTCAGACCGCCGCCAAATTAAGCTCCGCTATCGCCGATGGTCGGGCGTGCAATATCTTTATTGTCAATGGCGCGGAATGTGAGCCGGTGGCTACCTGTGATGATAGGTTAATGCAAGAAAAAGCGGCCGACATCATGCAAGGCGTGGCCATTATCAAGCATATCTTGCAGCCAAAGGTTGTCATCATCGCCATTGAAGACAATAAGCCGCAGGCAATTGCGGCGATGCAAAAAGCCGCCGGCAACGAAGCCTTAGTGCGCGTCATCCCTACGCTCTATCCGTCCGGGGCGGCACGCAATTTAATTAAGATTGTCACCGGCATTGAGATCCCTTATGCCGCCCATACCTCCGATTGTGGCATTGTGGTGGACAATGTGGAGACCGTCTTTGCCGTCAAACAGGCCATTATCGATGGTCTGCCGCTTATCAAACGCGTGGTAACGGTGGCAGGCGGCAGTCTTAAGCAACAAGGTAACGCCTTAGTACGTTTGGGCACTTCAGTGCGTTTTGTGCTCAATCACTATCATTTAAACCCCGAAAGACGCCAGCGCATTATCTTAGGCGGTCCCTTAATGGGCTTTACTCTGCCTACCATTGATGTGCCACTTACCAAGAGTGCTACCTGTGTTTTTGCGCCCACCTCCAAGGAAGTACCGCCTGAGGATGAGCCGGTCAATTGCATTCGCTGTGGCCGTTGCGCCCGGGTGTGCCCCAGCCGTTTAGTGCCTTATCAGATGTATGCCTACTCTAAGGCTGGCGATCATGAAAAAGCGGCCAAATGTGGCATTGCCGATTGTACCGAATGTGGCTGTTGTGCCTATGTCTGCCCCAGTCGGATCCGCCTTACCGGACAATTTCGTAAGGAAAAGGCGATACAGTACCTCCTTAAGGAAAATGCATGGCGTAATGAAAAAGCACGTGAGCGCATGCGCATCCATCAAGAGCGCGAGCAGGAAGCAGCACGCCTGCGCGAGGAGAAAAAGCGCGCGGCCTTAGCGCGCATCAAGGCCCAGCAGACTTTGCAGGCGGGCAAGGGAGCATCCGCTACAGCAACTGTAGCGGGGGCTGCCGACCCTGAGCTTGCCAAAAAGCGTGCAGCCGCCCTCGCCGCCGCCCAGGCAAGACGCGCGGCCATGGCCCAAGGCAAAGTTGCGGCAACAGGTGTAGCAGCAGCTCCAACGCCCGATCCGGAGCTGGCGCAAAGACGTGCCGCGGCCCTAGCGGCCGCCAAGGCCCGTCGTGAGGCCAAAGCACAGGCACAAGCGCAAGCGGTAGCGTCTACCACCGAGCAAGCGGTAACGCCCAATGCTCCCGCCCCTATGGCCGCGCTTAACTTACCGCGCAATTTAAGACGCGGCGATAGCCCCAAGCAAGCGTCAATTATTAGCGCCCCCTGGCCAGAGCCCCAAGTAAATGCGCGTACTCCCAACAAGGTGGAAAATCCGCCGACGCGCGAGATTGAGGTTTCCAAGGCGCGCTATCACAGCATTTTAGCGCCGGGCAGCAATGACAACAGCGTGCACAAGTTGCCGCAAAATTTAAGCAAAACAAGGAATAAATAGTAATGCAGATTACTGTGCAAAGTGCCAAGCAAAATTTAGGGATTGAAGCGGCCCCGCATCTGCATGCCGCGCTCTCCACCAATAAAATCATGGCGCTGGTGCTCATCGCCCTGTTGCCGGCCGTGGGCGTGATGCTCTACTATTTTGGCACCGGCCTTATCTGGCAATTTATCCTTTTAAGTCTCACCGGCCTTGCCTGTGAGCTGGTCTGTGCGCTGTTACGCGGACGGCCCTTAAAGCGCGCGGCTTGCGATCTGTCCGTACAGGTCACCGCCTTACTCTTAGCCCTCACCTTGCCACCCTTAATGCCGTGGTATTGGTCAGTCTCGGCCATGGCCTTTGCCATTTTGCTAGTCAAGCAGGCCTTTGGTGGTCTGGGCATGAATATCTTCAATCCGGCGATGGCTGGCTTTGTCTTTTTGATTGTCTCTGCCCCAGGCGCCTTCTTTACCACCTATATCGCCCCCGCGCCGGCTGCCATTCAGGTCGCCACCTTAGAGCGTACCGCCGGGGTGATTTTGGCAGGTGACGATGCTTCTGTGCTGGTACAAGAGGTCAAGGCTCTACAAGACCAACCCGATGCTTTAAGTGGTGCCACCTTCCTTGAAAGTGTGAAGACGGCACGTAAGGCGCAAACGGTCAGCGCCATTGCAGCCCCGGATTTTAGCTCGGGTAATTATGTGGCCTATGCGGCCTTAGGCATTGCCTATCTAATAGGCGGTCTGTTCTTAATTGCCTGTAAGGTGATCTTATTTCAGATGCCGCTTGCCTTTTTAACAACGGTGGCAATAGGTGGCGCCCTGTGGCATTACTTAAGCCCTGATGCGTCCATTTCCTGCCTCGAGCACTTGCTCTTTGGCGGCACCATGTTAGGCGCCTTTTTCATCATCACTGATCCGGTAACCAATGCCGGCACTTCTAAGGGGCGTATTTGCTTTTCCATTTTATGTGCGCTCTTACTGCTCTTAATTCGCGTCGAGGGCTCGTACTCCGATTCGGTGGCCTTTGCCGTGCTGTTATCTAATGCCGCCGCCCCCTTAATTGATGTGCTAACGCGCCGTCGTCCCTTTGGTGTGGGTTATAAGGAAGGAGGCTTGCAATAATGGCCTACTTAAACACTCATTTAAACGCCCGCGCCTTAATCGCCGGCCTCATCTTAGCCTTAATTGGTGCCATCTGCTTTGGCCTTATCATTTGGGCGCAAGCTGATACCCGTGCTTTAATCAGCCACAATCGCGGTGCGGCAGAAATGCAGGTAATAAGCACCCTCCTGCCCCCTGAGCATTTTGGTCAAGATTTGGATCTTGATTGTCGTTTAATTTCCGATCCGCGCATTGGACGCAATATGAAGCTCATTACCGCCACCAAAGACGGTGAGGTTAAAGGCTATATCATGCAATACTCCACCGCACGTGGTTACTCCAATCCTTTAATCTTAGCCGCAAGCTTTGAGGCCGATAAGCGCCTGTATCGCGTCGACATTCAATTTAGCCGCGAAACTCCGGGTATTGGCGATAAGGTCGAGCGTCGGCGCGGCAATTACTTAGATGCCCTACAAGGTAAAGATCTCAACAATGTGCGCTGGGATGTTAAGAAATTTGGCGGCGACTTTGATTATTTCACCGGTGCCACCGTCACCTCGCGGGCGGTGATTTTAGCAAGCCGCGACGCTTTGGCAGTCTTACAAGATGCCAAGCCCACCACCCTCCCGCGCTGTCGCATCCGTTAGGAGAGTTTAGATAAATGGCAGATAAAGTTGTAAAGCGTGAGCCAAAGGCTCAGGCCACCAAGGGCCCTAAAGTGCCCCAACCCTCTTTAATTTCGATTATCGTTAAGGGCTTGTGGAAAGAAAATCCCGGATTGTGCCAACTCTTGGGCATGTGCCCGCTTTTGGCTGTTACCACCTCAGCTGCCAGCGCCTTGGGCCTGGGTATCGCCACTATCTTGGTGATTACGCTCTCCTCGCTTATCGTCTCTTTATTGCGTACCTTTATCTTGCGCGAAGTGCGTATTCCCATCTATGTGCTCTTAATTGCCACCATCGTCACCGTGGTGTGCTTTGAAGTGGAGGCCTATTACCCCAAGCTCTATCAGCAATTAGGCATTTATTTGGCGCTCATTGTCACCAATTGCATCATCATGGGTCGTGCCGAGGCCTTTGCCGGCCGCCATGGTCCGCTTGCTTCCACTGTCGATGCTCTAGCCTGCGGCATTGGCTTTACCGCCGTGCTCTTTGTTTTAGGCGCGGTGCGCGAGATTTTAGGCAGCGGCACGTTCTTTGTGGGAGCCGCCGATCTCTTAGGCCCATGGGCACAGAGTTTGGAAGTACATCTTATCGATGGTAGCCACACCTATTTAATTGCCATCCTGCCCCCTGGCGGCTTCTTTGTCTTAGCGCTCTTAATTGCCCTGAAAAATGCGCTGGATCAGCGTGCGCGTGATCGCGCCCAAAAGCGCATGCGCATTCCGTCAATTAACGTCTAGACTCCTCCTCCCCCTTGGTATTTATGCCTAGGGGGAAAATCCTTTCGCGCGCCACGTGGCGATTTCTGTTTTGTGTCAACTCTGTTTCTTCGCCTAAGTTTATAATTTATTATCTGGCAGATGGAGCATT
>JAHLFG010000079.1 GCA_018883895.1 Candidatus Anaerobiospirillum merdipullorum | reverse complement strand
GACTCTCCCGGCCGGCATGGGACTAAAAATCCATCCGGATGACAGATCTTATAAAAAGAGCAGGTTACCCTGCCCGTTTCTGTATGCCATAACTAAAAATCAGGGAGCGACTTATTGGTCGCCCCCTTTTTTTCATCTTCAACGGGCGTCATGTGAACCACCCCAAAGCTAAATATTGGGGACAACTAAGAGCAAAGCCCATACGCCGGTTTAATCAAGATTTGCAACTTAATCCTAAAGAGCGCAGGGCCATAAAGATGGTGGAGTTTAAGAGCATTACAAATTTTTTATCTATAACTCATTAAGTTATTAAAAATTTGCTGACAAGGGCTTTACAGATGTAAATTTTTCGTTATAATTTGCCCCGTCATTTTGCCCAGGTGGTGGAATTGGTAGACACGCTACTTTGAGGGGGTAGTTCGCGAGAGTGCGGGTTCGAGTCCCGCCCTGGGCACCATTCCAAGAGGACCGCTTAAATGCGGTTTTTTTATTTCTGCGCGCGACAAAAATGTCGGCTTGCTCCGCGCATTGTGCTACCATGCAGTAAATGTTTTCTTTACCGGTCGCCCACAGATGTCGCAATCAGATTTTGCCACCGCAGTTCCTGCCTTAGATAAAACTGTCCTCATCCTTGATTATTTAGGCACGCAAGGTTTTGCCACCTTCAGTCAGATGGTAAGCGCCTTAAATTTGCCCAAAAGTACCTTGTCCCGGCAGCTTGACAGCTTATTGCAACATGGGCTTATCCGCAGGCAAGGTGAGCGCTATGCCTTAGGCTTGCGCCTCTATCAATTAGGGCAAAGCGCCTATGCCCATTATGATTTAAAGGAAGTGGCCGCGCCCTTTTTGGCCAAATTGCGCGACAGCACCGGCCTTACCTGCCATTTGGGTATTTTAGAAGGGTTGCAGCCGGTCTATTTGGCCAAATTAGAAAGTCCTTATACCGTAATTGTGCGCAGTGTGGTCGGCAAGCGTTTACCTATTCACAGTACCGCCTTGGGCAAGGTCTTATTGGCCTTTTCCTCTCCACAGTTATCTGAGCGTATCATTGCCGCGCGCATGCCCTTTGAGCGTTTTACCGCCCATACCCTCACCGATAAGGACGCTCTGCTACGGGAGCTTGATAAGGTGCGGGAGCAGGGCTTTGCCTGCGATGCCGAGGAAGATAATGAAGGGGTGGTGTGCTATGCGGTGCCGGTATGGCGGCGGGGGCATGAAATTGCCGCGGCCATCAGTGTTACAGGCGTTAAGGCACAGTATAAAGATCTACCTTTTTTAGAGCTTTTAAGTAAGTTGCAACAGTGCGCACAAGAGATCAGCGCCACCTTGTCTTAAGTTAAATTAGCCTGTGATCACATTTTTAGTGTTTAGGGATTAAAACTTCCGCCGGGATCTATGCTTTTTGTTATTATGTTCCATACATAGAAATTAAGTTCTATATATGGAACTAAACGAGGCACAAGATGGCAGATTTTGTTTTTCAGGGAGTGATCCCTCCGGTATCCACGATTTTTGATGATCATTTAAACTACGACTCGCAGGGGCAGGGCAAGCTTATCGATTTTTTAATTAAAAGCGGGGTGGACGGCCTCTTTTTCCTAGGCAGCGGCGGGGAGTTTTCGCAGATGACCACGCCCGAGCGCATGCTCGTGGCCGAAAGCGTCATTAAACTTGTCGATGGGCGCGTACCGGTTTTAATTGGTACCGGCAGCACCAATACGCGTGAGGCGGTGAACTTGTCCTTACATGCCAAAGCGCAGGGTGCAGACGGCATTGTGGTGATTAATCCCTATTATTGGCATTTAAGTGCGGAAAATTTACGTCTTTATTTCACCACCATTGCCAAGGCAGTGGGGGATTTGCCGGTAATCTTGTATAACTTCCCGGATTTGACCGGGCAGGATTTAAGCCCTGATTTTGTCGCTTCTTTAGTTAAAGAATGCCCCAATATCGTTGGCATCAAGGAGACCTTGGACAATATCGGGCACATCACCACCATGAATCGGGTGGTCCATGCGGTCAACCCTAACTTTGCGGTGTTCTGTGGTTATGACAATCACCTTCTTACCAATCTCTTGTCAGGCGGGGCGGGCGTGATCTCCGCTAGCGGTAACTTTGCGCCGCAATTTACCATCAACACTTATCAGTGCTTTAAACAAGGTGACTTGGCGGGGGCTTGTGAGTGGGAGCGCTATTTATTGCAAGTACCGCGCGCTTATGGCCTGGACAGCCCGTTTGTCAATGTGGTGAAGGAAGCGACCGTCTTGTGTGGCCTGGATATCCCGACCAATGTGTTACCGCCGACGCAGCCTTTGAACGCGGATAAACAGGCTCAACTTAAAGCACTGCTTGCAGAGTGGGACTTAATTAAGTAGGGAGCAAAGACGATGAGCGTGGCTGATATTTTTACGGATGAAAGTGCCGACCTTTTTACCCCGCGCACCAAGGCAGCAGGTCCGCAGGGCGCGTTACCGTTGACGGCAGAAAAATTAAAACTTGATCCATCAGGTAATCTCTTTGGGTGGACCTTAGATGCCGGCATGGGCTGGGATCCTAATGCCCTCGATCGTCCGGAGATCTTAATTTTAAGTAATTTAGGCGGCATGCGGGCGCCTGATGGCAAACCGATTGCGCTTACCTACCATACAGGCAACTATGAGCTGGGGCTACAGGTCAAGGAAGCGGCACAAAGCTTGACCAAACTTGGGGCCATACCTTTTGCCGCTTATGTCACCGATCCGTGTGATGGCCGCTCGCAGGGCACCACGGCGATGTTTGACTCCTTGCCCTATCGCAATGACAGTGCGCTGGTCTTGCGCCGCTTAATGCGCTCGCTGCCTACGGCACAGGGCTTTTTGGGGGTGGCCACATGTGATAAGGGCTTGCCGGGCATGATGATGGCCTTATGCGCAGCCCATGACAAAGCGGCGGTCCTGGTGCCCGGGGGTGTGACCTTACCGGCTGTCGCAGGTGAAGATGCCGGCAAGGTACAAACCATTGGCGCGCGTTTTGCCAAGGGGGAGATTTCCCTTGAGTATGCATCCGTCCAGGGCTGTGTGGCCTGTGCCTCGGCTGGTGGCGGCTGTCAATTCTTAGGTACGGCCGGGACATCACAGGTCATTGCTGAAGCTTTGGGCTTGGCTATCACCCATTCGGCCTTAGCGCCGTCTGGGGAGCCAATTTGGCTGAAAATTGCTGCCGATTCGGCTAAGGCCTTAATGGAGCTTATCAAGCGTAAGCTCACCATTAAAGACATCATCACCGATAAGGCCATCGAAAACGCCATGGTGTTGCATGCGGCGGTAGGCGGCTCCACCAATTTACTGCTCCATTTACCGGCTATTGCCTTTGCCGCAGGTTGCAGACGTCCGACGGTCGAGGATTGGCATCGAGTGAATTTGGCGGTGCCGCGTCTTGTCAGTGTGATCCCCAACGGCCCGGTACCACATCCGACGGTGCGCGTGTTCTTGGCCGGAGGTGTGGCAGAAGTGATGTTGCATTTGCACAAGCTCGGGCTCTTGCATGAGGATGTGCTGACCGTTACCGGCTCGACCTTAGGCGAAAATTTAGATTGCTATGCGCAAAGTGAGCGCCGTCGCGCTTTACGGGAGCATTTACGCCAAGTTGACGGTATTGACCCCGATGACGTGATTATGCCGCCTGCTAAGGCCAAGGCGCGCGGGCTTACCTCCACCATTACCTTCCCGCGGGGCAATATCGCCCCGGAGGGCGCGGTGATTAAATCTACCGCCATTGATCCGACGGTGGTGGATGCGGATGATGTCTATCGTGCCAAGGGCCCGATTAAAGTCTTTGTCTCGGAGGAAGATGGCATCAAGGCCATTAAGAACGGCGATATTGTCAAAGGCGACATTATGTGCGTGATTGGCGGTGGTCCTTTAGGCACTGGCATGGAGGAGACCTATCAGTTAACCTCGGCGCTACGCTATTTACCTTTTGGCAAATATGTGACCTTACTGACAGATGCCCGCTTCTCGGGAGTTTCCACCGGTGCCTGTATCGGGCATATTGGTCCCGAGGCCTTAGCCGGCGGTCCGATTGGCAAATTGCGTACCGGTGATGTGGTGGAAGTCATCATCGACCGTAAGCATTTGACCGGCAGCATCAACTTTTTAGGTACGCTAAAGCATCCGCTCACCCCGGAAGAAGGCGCCGCCGAATTAGCCGCCAGGCCGCTTCATCCTGAGGTCAAGCCGCATCCGAAGTTACCTGCCGACAGTGCGATGTGGGCGGCGATGCAGGCGGCAAGTGGGGGTACCTGGCAGGGCTGTGTCTATGATCCAGAGGCTATCTGCAAGGTCATACAGGCAGGGCTTAAAGCCTTAGCGCTACAAAAGTAAACCTGGCGTACACAATGATTTAAAGTCCTTAAAACCTGCACGCTTTTGTCTGCAGGTTTTTTCCTGCCTGGGCGTAAGACGCGCTTTCACGGGAAAAACGTCATCAAATGTAATAAAATAGAACGTAATTTTTTGTCTTTAGCGGTCATTACCGCACAATTTTTTCTAGGAGAAATCGATGGCTGATGTTGATGCAGCATTACGTGAAATAACCCGCGGCACCGCCGAAATCATTCCGCTGGAGGAATTAAAGAATAAGCTTTCCTCCGGGCGCCAGCTGACGGTGAAGCTGGGGATGGATCCGACTGCTCCTGACATTCATTTGGGCCATACCGTAATTTTAAACAAGCTGCGTGCTTTCCAGGAATTAGGCCATAAGGTGGTCCTCATTATTGGTGACTTTACCGCTTCGGTGGGTGATCCGACCGGTAAGAATGCCACTCGTCCGCAGCTGTCGCGTGAGCAGATCATGCACAATGCGCAAACCTATGCCGATCAGGCCTTTAAGGTCTTAGATAAAGATAAGACTGAGATCGTATATAACTCACAGTGGTTAGGGGCCTTAGGCGCTGAGGGCATGATCCGTTTGGCCTCCAAGCTTACTGTGGCGCGTATGCTCGAGCGTGATGACTTTACCAAACGCTATCAGGCAGGTCAGCCGATTGCCATTCACGAATTTCTCTATCCGCTGTTGCAGGGCTATGACTCGGTGGCTTTAAAAGCTGATATTGAGCTTGGCGGTACCGATCAGAAGTTCAACCTCTTAATGGGCCGTGAGTTGCAAAAGGATGCCGGGCTTGAGCCGCAAGTGGTCTTAATGATGCCGCTACTGGTGGGCTTAGATGGCGTCAAGAAGATGTCTAAGTCTGCTGGCAACTATATTGGTGTGGAAGATCCGGCTCCTGATATGTTTGGCAAGATTATGTCACTCTCGGATGACTTAATGTGGAGCTACTTTGACTTACTGTCAGCCAAGAGCGTCGATGAGATTGCCACGCTGCGTAAGGCCTGCCTTGATGGCAGCATGAATCCGCGCGATGCCAAGATTGAGCTTGGTCGTGAGATTGTGGCTCGTTATCATGGCAAGGAAGCGGCGGATGCGGCAGTCAACGGCTTTATCAATCAATTTGCCAAGGGCGCCATGCCGGAGGATATGCCGGAGCTGACCTTAGCTGCCGATGCTATTCCGCAACTTTTAAAGCAAGCGGGACTGTGTGAGACTACCTCTGAGGCCATGCGCATGATTAAGCAAAATGCCGTCAAGTGCGATGGTGAGCTTATTACCGATAAGGGCGCACCGATCCCTGAAGGCACCCATGTGTGGCAGGTAGGCAAGCGCCGTTTTGCCCGCATTACCAAGGCCTAAAGCTAAAACTCAAGGCCGCATCTTTAAGCCTGCGGCCTTGAGCAGAGACTAAGGATAGAATTGAGTTTATACAAGAATAGGGAGTTTTCTAAGATGACGCAGGATGAGTTAAAAGAGATGGTGGCCCTGGAGGCCTTAAATTACATCCCCAAGGATGGCATTTTAGGCGTGGGCTCAGGCTCGACGGTGGTGAAATTTATTGAGGCCATTCATCGCAATCACATTAAGGTGGAAGCGGCAGTGAGCTCGTCCAATAAGACCACGCAAATGTTACAGGATATCGGCATTCGCGTGCTCGATCCCAATGATTGTGAGCCCTATGGGGTCTATATTGATGGCGCCGATGAGGTCAATGAGTGCTTTGACATGATTAAGGGCGGCGGTGCTTGCCTGACCCGCGAGAAGATCTTAGCCTCGATGGCCGAGAAGTTTATCTGCATCGTCGATAAATCCAAGCTGGTCACCACCTTAGGTAAATTCCCGCTGCCGGTGGAAGTCATTCCGATGGCCCGCGCCCAAGTGGCTCGTACCTTAAAAACCTTAGGCGGCAATCCGATCTTACGTCAGGGCTGCATTACCGATAACGGCTGTGAGATCTTAGATGTGCACGATTTCATGATCCCCGATCCGGCTGAAACTGAGCGCGCTATCAACGCCATTCCGGGCGTGGTCACGGTCGGCCTCTTTGCCCGTCGCGGTGCGGATGTGGTGCTCTATGCCACTGAAGATGGGGTACAAAAGAAGATTCGTCCTTAAGCGTACCTTAAACTTAAGAGCATATAAAAAGCCGTCCTAGTGACGGCTTTTTACTGCAAGCTAAAAGTGCTTTGTCAAAGCTTAGCTTAAGGCTGCTAAGAGATCATTTACCTTATTGGTCGCTTCCCACGGGAACTCATCGCGCCCAAAGTGACCGTAGGTGGCAGTGGGTTTATAGATGGGGCGTAATAGATCCATCATCTTGATAAGGCCATAGGGTCTTAAATCAAAGACTTCATTGACCGCGGCGGCAATTTTCTCATCACTGTATTTACGCCCGGTACCAAAGGTATTGACGCTTACCGATACCGGCTTGGCCACACCGATAGCGTAGGAGACTTGAATCTCAGCGCGGTCAGCAAGGCCCGCAGCCACGATATTCTTGGCCACATAGCGGGCGCCATAGGCCGCTGAGCGATCGACCTTGGACGGATCTTTGCCTGAGAAAGCACCACCGCCATGGCGTGCGGCACCACCATAGGTATCCACGATAATCTTACGGCCGGTTAAACCGCAATCGCCCACCGGGCCACCAATCACGAAGCGGCCGGTCGGGTTGATGAAATACTTAGTTTTAGCCGTTAAGTATTTGGCCGGGAGCACACGCTTGATGATTTCCTCCATCACCCCTGCCTCGACGGTCTTTAAAGACACATCCGGGCTGTGCTGGGTAGAAAGCACCACCGTATCAATGCTTTCAATTTTATTGTCGTCATTGTAGATAAAGGTGATCTGCGATTTGGCATCCGGGCGCAACCACGGCAAGAGCCCTAAGCGACGGCACTCGGCTTGGCGACGGACTAACAGATGCGCATAGTTAATGGCCGCCGGCATTAAGACGGCAGTCTCATTGCAGGCATAACCAAACATTAAACCCTGATCACCAGCGCCTTGCTCTTCTGGGTTACCGCGATCGACACCTTGATTGATATCCGGCGATTGCTTGCCCAAAGCATTTAAAAAGGCGCAGTACTTACCATCAAAGCCGACCTCAGTACTGTTATAGCCAATATCGCAGACCGTCGAGCGTACCACTTGCTCGAGATCGACATTGGCCGTAGTCGTCACTTCTCCGGCTAAAACCACCATACCGGTTTTAACCAAGGTTTCACATGCCACCCGGGCATTTTTATCTTGCGCGATAATCGCATCAAGGACGGCATCAGATATTTGATCAGCAACTTTGTCAGGATGACCTTCTGAAACTGATTCAGAGGTAAAAAGTCTGGACATAGATCTTTCCTGTGATGAGCAAAAAGACAATTGTAAACAGCGTATCTGAGGGGGGCTTTATTGTAGCCTAAAAGGCCTATTTTTGCCATAAAAATACACGATTACATGCAGGGATACTACGCTTTTTACCTCTATTTGGGACTTGGCGTAAGTTTGGGGTAAACTGCAGATGTTTTACCGTCCGGCAAAGTTTACCGGTAAGTCAATTTTCACTTAACTTAAGGAGCAACAGATGTCAGCAATTGAGCGCATTGCCTTTGTGGGTACCGGCGTGATGGGACACTCGATGGCCACTAATTTACTTAAGGCAGGCTATAAATTAACCGTCTACAATCGCACCCGTAGTAAGGCCGAGGATTTGGCAAGTTTAGGGGCGGTGGTGTGTGATAGCGTGGCGCAGGCAGTGGCCGATGCTGATTTAGTGCTCTCCATTGTAGGTTATCCGCAGGATGTGCGTGAGGTGTGGCTTAGTGCTGAAGGTGCCATCGCCCATATGAAGGCCGGTGCAATGGGGCTTGATATGACCACCTCCGATCCTGATTTGGCCAAGGAGCTTGCGCAAGCTGGCGCTGCGCGCGGACTTTTAATTGGTGATGCTCCGGTCACCGGTGGGGACATCGGGGCGCGCAATGGCACCTTAGCTATTTTATTTGGCGGTAGCGAGCAATTGTATGAAGCCGTGCAGGGACCGTGTCAGGCCATGGGCAAGACCTGTGTACGCTTTGGAGAAGCTGGGGCGGGGCAATATGCCAAATTGTGCAATCAAATTGCCATTGCCGCCGGTATGATGGCCATGTGTGAGGCCATTGCCAGTGCCAAAGCCTTCCACCTTGACCAAAAGTTATTGGTCGATACCATCGGCGCGGGCGCGGCCGGCTCGTTCTCGCTTTCAAGCTATGGGCCACGCATTTTAAATGGCGATATGCAGCCAGGCTTTTTCGTCAAGCACTTTGTCAAAGATTTAAAGCTTGCTTTAGAGGCTGCCGCACGGTGTAAGTTAAACTTGCCTGGCACCGCGCTTGCCTTAAAACTCTATCAACAGCTGGTGGATGAGGGTAAGGGCGATCTGGGCACGCAGGCATTGGCCTTAGTATACATGCAGGATTAAGCGTAACTTTATGCCCCGCCGGCAGGTGGCGGGGTCACGCATTTTCGTAAACGTTTGCACTAAATTACACTGCGGGAACGCAAAGCCTCCTATTTTACAAATATTTTATTTAAATCATAATGTTATTTTAAAATCCACAATACCTTCGACGCTACATTGTAAAGACTTTACGAAAAATTTTGCGCAAAATTTAGATCTAAATCACTAAATACAGCCTTACTCCCGCCTATCCTATGGATTTAGGGTAAAATCTTTAAAAGTTACAGCAAAAAGGAACAGATTAAATGCAGGCGCGCCGCTAATGGCGGCGCCGGTCGCAAGACCGCGTTAACCGTTTTAGGGTGTTGGTGACTTGGCTTTTTTTCTGTAACCAAAGTTTTTAATTGTTACTATATAACAGGGAGTTATCATGCGCTTTTTCATTGATACTGCAAATGTAGATGATATTCGTAAAGCAAACGCCATGGGCGTGATTTGCGGTGTTACCACCAACCCGTCCTTAATTGCCAAAGAGGGTCGTGACTTTAAGGAAGTCATCAAAGAGATTGCCTCCATCGTTGATGGCCCGATTTCCGGTGAAGTAAAGGCCACCACTTTAGATGCCGAAGGCATGATGAAGGAAGCTCGTGAAATTGCTGCCATTCACCCGAACATGATCGTCAAGATCCCGATGACCGTTGAAGGCTTAAAGGCTTGCCACATGTGCAAGGTTGAAGGCATCAAGACCAACTTAACCTTAATCTTCAGCGCCAATCAGGCTCTGTTAGCTGCCCGCGCCGGTGCTACCTACGTTTCTCCGTTCTTAGGCCGTTTAGACGACATTTCTATGCCGGGCATCGACCTCATCCGTCAGATTTCTGAGATCTTCGCTGTAGGCGACATCGATGCTCAGATCATTGCCGCTTCTGTACGTAACCCGATCCACGTGTTAGATTGCGCCTTAGCCGGTGCTGACATTGCCACCGTGCCGTACAAGGTAATCGAGCAGATGACTCACCACCCGCTGACCGATCAGGGTATCGAGAAGTTCCAGGCTGACTACAAGAAAGTCTTTGGTGAATAATAAGTTGTAAAAAAGGGCCGATCAGAGATCGGCCTTTTTGCTTTACATCGTCACGCGGCCAGAGCTGAGGTGACGTAAGGATTTACAGGACAGGAGAATTAAATGGCTAAATATAATGAATTAGCAAATGCAATCCGTGCGCTTTCCATGGACGCTGTGCAGAAGGCTAAGTCCGGTCACCCGGGCGCTCCGCTGGGCATGGCTGATATGGCCGAAGCCCTGTGGCGTGGCTTTATGCGTCACAATCCTAAGAACCCCAAGTGGCCCAATCGCGATCGCTTCGTGCTCTCCAACGGCCACGCTTCGATGCTGATTTATTCCGTACTGCATCTGACCGGTTATGATCTCTCCATCGAGGACTTAAAGCAGTTCCGTCAGTTAGGCTCCAAGACCCCGGGTCACCCGGAGTATGGTGAAGTTCCGGGTGTGGAAACCACCACCGGTCCTTTAGGCCAGGGTATTGCCAATGCTGTCGGTATGGCTTTAGCTGAGGCGGTGCTTGCTCAGCAGTTTAACCGTGAAGGCTATGACATTGTCGATCACTACACCTATGCTTTCTTAGGCGACGGCTGCTTAATGGAAGGTATCTCCCATGAAGTCTGCTCGCTGGCTGGCACCTTAGGCCTTGGCAAGTTAATTGCCCTTTATGACTCCAATGGTATTTCCATTGACGGTGAGGTTAAGGGCTGGTTTGGTGATGACACCGCTGAGCGCTTTAGAGCTTATCACTGGCAGGTAATTGAGGTGGCTGACGGTAATGATAGTCAGCAGGTGCGTGCGGCCATTGAGCTTGCCCGTGCTGACAAGACCCGTCCGTCCTTAATTGTGTGCCACACCGAAATTGGTCACGGCTCGCCGAACAAGGGCGGCAAGTCCTCTTCTCACGGTGCACCGCTGGGCGATGAGGAAATCGCTTTAACTCGTAAGCAGATTGGCTGGGAATATCCGCCGTTTGTAATCCCTGAGCATGTCTACAAGGCCTGGAATGCCGTTGAAAAGGGTGAGAAGCTCGAGGCTGAGTGGAATGAGCTCTTTGCTAAGTATGCTCAAGCTTATCCTGAGCTTGCCGCTGAGTTCAAGCGCCGTGTTGCCGGTGAGTTACCTGCTGGCCTGCACGACAAGGCCCGTCAGTTTGCCTTAGATCTGCAAAACAACCCGGCTAAGATCGCCACCCGTAAGGCAGGTCAGAATGCCTTAGACTTCTTTGGTGCGCTGTTGCCGGAGTTCATCGGTGGTTCTGCGGACTTAGCTCCGTCCAACCTCACCATGAACAAGGAGTCCGTCTCCATTGCTCCGCACGTCATCAAGGGCAACTACATCCACTGGGGTGTGCGTGAATTTGCCATGGCAGCCTGCATGAACGGTATCCTGCTGCACGGCGGCTTCCGTCCGTATGGCGGCACCTTCCTCATCTTCTCGGAGTATGCCCGCAATGCCATCCGCATGTCTGCTTTGATGAAGATCCCTACGCTGTACGTATT
This sequence comes from Candidatus Anaerobiospirillum merdipullorum, assembly GCA_018883895.1. Taxonomy (GTDB): domain Bacteria; phylum Pseudomonadota; class Gammaproteobacteria; order Enterobacterales; family Succinivibrionaceae; genus Avisuccinivibrio; species Avisuccinivibrio merdipullorum. Next base: position 591 of record JAHLFG010000079.1, on the reverse strand, counting down.
CACCCACGATTCCATCGGTGTGGGCGAAGATGGTCCTACCCATGAGCCGGTTGAGCAGACCGCCACTTTACGCTTAGTGCCGAACTTAGACACTTGGCGTCCGTGCGATCAGGTCGAGACTGCGGTGGCCTGGGATGTGATGTTAGAGCGCAAGGATGGTCCGTCGGATATCGTGCTGACCCGTCAGGGCTTAGAGCAGATGCCGCGTACTGAGGCGCAGGTCGATGCCATTGCCAAGGGCGCTTATGTCCTCAAGGATTGCGATGGTACTCCGGATCTCATCATCATCGGTACCGGTTCTGAAGTGGCCTTAGCTTTCCATGCTGCGCAAGAGCTGGAGAAGGAAGGCAAGAAGGTGCGTGTGGTCTCCATGCCGTGCGCCGAGGTCTTCGAGCGTCAGGACGCTGCCTATAAGGAAAGCGTACTGCCCAAGGCTGTGCGTGCCCGTGTTGCCGTTGAGGCCGGTGTCACCTCCGATTGGTACAAGTATGTGGGCTTAGATGGCGCCGTGTTAGGCCTCGACACCTATGGTGCTTCCGGCCCGGCCGATAAGCTCTTTGTGAAGTTTGGCTTCACCGTAGAGAACTTAGT